>JAZTXW010000133.1:0-5217 GCA_045636625.1 Oscillospiraceae bacterium | reverse complement strand
GAAGACGCTGTACCTTTCGAAAGAAACGTACTTTCCAACGGCATGATGAGCATCAAGACTGCTACTGTCGAATGCGAACCTTTCCCCTTCGAAATCGGAGATGCACAGGATAAGACTTTCGCAACCGACGTTCTCTCTCTTGAAGAGTCTCCTCGCCTTGGCGCAGGCGTCATGGAAATGAAAGCAGGAGCAGAGTTCCCCTGGACCCTTAACTATGATGAAGTTGAATACATCATCGACGGTACCATCGTACTCAAATCCGAAGCTGGCAATGTTACTGCACATGCAGGCGACATGACCTATATTCCTAAAGGCACCAGCATTCATTTCTCCACCCCTGATTACGTAAGATTTATCTACGTAACCTACCCTGCAGACTGGGCAAATCAGTAATTTGATTATTGATTAAAAAACACCGCTTACGCGGTGTTTTTTTATGCGTAAATTTTGCATTGGAGTTGTTATAATACGCGTTTTATGTTAAAATAATAATAGATTTTAACGAAGCGAGGCGAAAAAATGCCCGATTACAAAATTATCGACGTACATAACCATATTTATCCGGAAAAAATAGTCAGCAAAGCAACGGATGCTATCGGAGAATTTTACGATATCGATATGCAGCATCTTGGAAGCGGAAACGAACTTGTTGAAGCAGGGAAGAGAGCAGGAATTGAAAAATTTGTGGTCTGTTCTGCGGCAACAACTCCCGCACAGGTGCAGATAATCAATAATTTTATTGCAGCAGAATGCGCAAAACATCCGGAATTTATCGGTTTTGGAACTATGCACCCTGGATTTGAGGATTGCGAAGCGGAGATCGCAAGAATGAAGGAAATGGGGCTGACCGGCGTTAAACTCCATCCGGATTTCCAGAAATTCTATATTGATGATCCGGAAGCTTTGCCTATGTTTAAAGCGATCCGCGATAATGACATGTGGCTTATTGTTCATCTTGGCGATGACAGATTTGAATATTCCCAGCCGGAAAGAATGGCAAAGGTTCTTGATGAGGTTCCGGGACTCAAACTTATTGGGGCACATTTCGGCGGATACCGCCGTTGGGAATCCGCTCTTGATGTTTATAAACCGGGAACTCTTTATTTTGATATATCAAGTTCGATGCATTTTATGAGCAAGGAGCTTATTTTTAAGTTCTTTGATCGGTACGGAATCGAAAGTTTCTTTTGGGGAACGGATTTCCCCATGTGGGATCATAAAGAAGAGCTTGAACTGTTTTTTAGTCTTGGCCTTTCTGAAGAACAGAACAGAAAGATACTTTATGAAAACTTTGCAAAAGCTTACGGGATTTAATAAAAAGCAGTCAAAATCCATAGGATTTTGACTGCTTTTTTGTTGAAGTTTTGCCTTGGTTTAAATTGACATTCAGGTAAAATAGTAATATAATTATATTAATTATAAAAGGGGATTTTATGCCCTTTTGCAGATAAACTGAAAATCGAGGCGAATATATGAAAAAGATAATTTCAGTTGTTTTGCTTTGTTTGCTGACCTTTTTTTTGGAAGCAACTGTTTTTGCCGCGGGTAACGCGGAAATAAAGTTTGTCACTTATGAATCGGACGACGGAGAAAAATCATATGTTGACGTGACCATAACAGAAAACGAAGCATCAATGATTCAGTTCTGTGTCGATTATGACAGCGAAGTTCTGGAATGTGTTTCAGCAACTGCCGGAGATGTGTTTTCCGGAAAATCCGCTCCGCTGATAAATAAGACCGAAGGCAAAATATATTTTATATGGGATTCACTCACTCCGCTTAAAGACGGAGGAACGCTTCTTCATATAGAATTTGCACGAAAGAAAAGTTCGGATTCCGAGGTTGGAATCGATGAAGAAGAATCCTTCATAGTTGCGAACTCAAAGTTTGAAACAGTCGGAACTCCGGGAGAAAGCATAAAAATTGAAGGTGAGGAAGAAGAAAGCAGCAGTTCTTCCATGCCGGATGCGGAATCTTCACAAAGTTCCTCTTCCACGACGGAATCCTCTTCACAGAGCTCATCTTCTCAGCAGAACTCGGAATCGTCTTCAGAAAGTCAGGAAACTTCCTCAGTTCCGCAGACCTCCCGTCCTTCGGGTAGTTCTTCATCGGGAACTGAGATCCAGACAGGAAGCAACAACGGAATCACGGTAGATAAAAATGATGCAGTTGTTGATGTTGAACAGGAAATCAAGATAGAAATAATCGAAGGCGAAAGCGAAAACCTCGTCTGGTACAGCAGCAATGAAGATATTGCGAAGGTTGAGGACGGAAAAGTTGTTCCGATTTCTCCGGGAACGGCAATTATAACGGTTACAACAGAGGATGGAACGAATGAAGCCACCTGCGTCATAACCGTTACAGATGAAGAAACGGAAGGAACTTCTTCCGAAAATGAAACAATAGAGGTTATTACTTCCCCTGAAAAAGAAGAAAACGATCCTGCTTTTGTGTTTGTTGTAATTGCACTGCTCGCTGTTGCGGCTGTTACGGCGGCGGTTCTGGTTATAAAGAAGTCAAAAAAACAGGTTTGATATAAAAATTTTTGGGAGGCACTGATATGAAAAAAGTATTTGTGGCTTTGATCGCGGTAATTCTTGTGATATCGTCCATCACAACGGTTTTTGCTGCCGGAACTCCGACTTTTGTTCTTGGAAGAGCGGCATTCAAAAACACAGACGAAATTGTAACCATGACGATCAAAGCAGAAAATTTCAGTTCTGTTTCTGCAATTCAGTTTACGGTCCTGTATGACAGCACCAAAATTGAACTTCAGAATGTTTCAGACGGAAGCGGAGATATTCTTGAAAATATCGTTGCGGGAGCTGCTGTAAACGGATTTGCGGATGCGACGGTAAGCTGTGTTGAACCCGGCAAAGTAAACGTTGTATGGGATTCCGAATCAGCATACTCCATTTCCCTGAATGAAGTAATTCTTGAACTGGAATTCAAATCCATTGCGGAAGGTCAGTTTGTTGAAAAACTCGAAATCGTTACCGAAGGCGAAGATGCTCCTCTTGTAAGAAAGGACACAAACGAAGGTAAGGAGCTTGAAGAGTTTGATTTTAACGTTGAGGAAGAGGTTATCGGATTTAACGTAAGCGGAAATGTAACAAGCTATCTTGACAGCAGTGAGACCGTAACCGTTGAACTTTATGAAGAAGGAAATGCGGAACCTTCTTACGCAACAACTTTTACCGGAAACAACGGTGCCTATGCTTTTGAGGAAATTCCTTCCGGAACTTACACCATGAAGGTAAGTAAGAAAAACCACGTTGCGAGGGAATATGAAATAACCGTCGGAACCGAAGACCTTGTTCAGGATGTTAAGATTTGTCCGATAGGCGATGCAAACTGCAACGGTTCCATAAACCTTATGGACTACAGAAAAGTTTTGCAGCATATAAGAGGTTCTAAAATTACTGATGAATATGAACTTATTTGTGCAGATGCAAATCAAAACGGTTCGATAAACCTCATGGATTACCGCAGAATACTTCAGCATATTCGCGGAAATTCAATGTGGACCTGATATAATGGAGGAGAAAGAAAATGGCAAAAAGAATTTTAGCACTTATTCTTTCCGTAATAATGGTAATAGGAGCGTTTCCTGTTTCCGTTTTTGCGGCTGAGGCAGCATCTACTTTGTATGTGGAACCTTCGGTAACTGAAGCAGCTCCCGGCGATACTGTAAATTTTACTATTTATGTAGATGCAAAAACGGATTGGGTCGGCTGGTATACAAAGATTGTTGTTCCCGAAGGACTTACTTTTGTTCCGGGTTCGGGTGTAATGAATCAGGATTTTGTTGATCTTGTTGTTCTTGCTTCCGGTGATATTGCAGACTTTGATGAATCAAACATGGATATTGCTGTAATGACCGGTGGTGATCCTTTCTATATTCATGGAAAAATGGAAATGATGACCTTTGCTTGTACCGTTGATGAAGATGCTGAATATAAAGATTATTCTATAGAACTTGCAGACCTCATCGGATTTGACGGAGAAGAAAATGAACTTGTTGCTCCTGATTGTGTTGCTTCTGTTACAGCATTTTCTGTAACAGCTCCCACTATCATTCCCGTAAGCGGAATTGAAATTAATGAACCCGAAAGCAACCAGATTTTTGACGGCGAAACTCTCCAGCTTTCAGCTGTTGTTTCTCCCGAAAATGCAACCGACAAAACCATCGTATGGACTTCTTCCGATGACAGCATTGCAACTGTTGATGAAAACGGAGTTGTAACCGGTATCAAAGAAGGCACAGTAACCATTACTGCTGCTTGCGGAACAGTCAGCGATACTTGTAATATAATTGTAAAATGCAATCATAACTGGGAAGTAAGCTATTCCTGGAGCGAAGATAAAGAAACCTGCGTTGCAATCCGTGAATGTCTTAAAGATGAAAATCACGTCGAAACCGCAACCGCAGTTGTAACTTCTGAAACCACCAATTCCACTTGCACAGAGGACGGAGAAATCGTATATACTGCAACTTTTGATGTGGATTGGGCAGAAACCCAGACTGAAACCGTTGTGATCGGTGCAACTGATCATGACTGGCATGTGGTTTCTTATTCCTGGTCCGGTGACGCAGAAGAGAGAATATGCACCGCAACCCGCAAATGCCAAAACGATCCTGCACATGTTGAAGTTGCGACCGCAGTAATCACTTCCGAGGTTGTAAAAGAACCCGATTGTACCACAAGCGGCATGACTGAATATACCGCAACTTTTGATGTGGATTGGGCAGAAACTCAAAATGCATCTTATCCCGATATCCCTGCACTTGGTCATACCGAAGCAGTTGACGAAGCTGTAGAACCTACCTGCGATGAAACCGGTCTTACTGCGGGCAAACATTGCTCCGTCTGCGGTGAAGTTATCGTAGCACAGGAAGTTGTTCCTGCACTCGGACATACCGAAGGTGAAACCGTAATTGAAAACGAAGTTTCCGCAACTTGCGAAGATGAAGGTTCTTATGACGAAGTAGTTTATTGCTCTGTTTGCGGAGAAGAGCTCAGCAGAGAAACCGTAACCGTTCCTGCACTCGGACATACCGAAGGCGAAACCGTAATTGAAAACGTTGTTGAAGCAACTTGTGAAGCTGAAGGTTCCTACGACGAAGTAATTTACTGCTCCGTTTGCGGAGAAGAGCACAGCAGAGAAACCGTAACCGTTCCTGCACTCGGACATACCGAAGGCGAAACCGTAATT
>JAZTXW010000132.1:0-10998 GCA_045636625.1 Oscillospiraceae bacterium | reverse complement strand
CAGCTGTCAGCGCAATCTGGACTATTGCTACCCAAAGGTAGCCAAGATTCCAGCTTCCGCCGCTCATAGCAGCAGCAAGAATATATGGCCCGGCGGAAGCGCCTATTCCCCACATACAGTGAAGCCAGCTCATATGGCGGCTTGCGTAATGAACAGCTGCGTAGTTATTGATCGAAGCGTCAACTCCTCCTGCACCAAGACCGTAAGGAATCGCAAGAAGGCAAAGCATCGGAAAAGAATTGCTTACGGAAAAGCCAAACAGTGCCGCCGCTGTTAAGGCAACGCTTATGGCGGTAACTTTTCCCGTTCCGAAACGTTTTGTCATTCTTTCTGAAAGAAGACTTGAAACAATCGTACCCACACAAATAATCATGGAAATTATTCCCGCATAGGAAACCGGAACACCGAATTCAAGATGCATTGTCGGCCACGAACCTCCGAGCAGCGCATCCGGAAGTCCAAGGCTTATAAAAGAAATATATATAATTGCAAGAAGAAAACTTGCCAAAATTCCACTTCCCTTTTTTCAAACACTTGCTATATTATAACATATTTGTCAACGGAATTTTATTTTACCGTCAGTTAATAAATTTGTTGAGAAACTTTACTTGTGATATGTTCAAAAAGACAAAAACGCATGGTAACATATAGTTGATCGGTACCGAAAAGAAAAACGGAGATGATTTTTATGAAAACAGGCATCAGTGAAAATATAAAACTTTTCAGAAAAGAAAAGGGATTTACTCAGGAACAGCTTGCGGAAGCCATGGGAGTTTCCGTCGGGGCTGTTTCAAAATGGGAAAACGGAGCTTCCGTTCCGGAACTTTCGCTTATTATGGAACTTGCGGATTTTTTCGGAACTTCGGTGGATGCGCTTTTGGGATATAAAGTAAGAGATAATTCTGCAAAAGAAACAGCAGAAAGAATAGATTCTCTCCAGGATGCAAAAAAATATGATGAGGCCATTGCAGAAGCCGAAAAAGCATTAAAAAAATTCCCGAATAATTTTAAAATCGTTTACCAAAGTGCCCTTGCATACTTTATGACCGGAGTTGAACTTTGTGACATCAAGGCTTTTGAAAAAGCCCTGGAACTTTATAAATTTGCACTTACACTTTGCAACGGACCAGACGAAAAAGGAATCGGTCCCGCAAAAATTCGTATGGAAATGGCCGAAATATATGATTGTATTGGAAAACATCAAGAAGCCGTTGAACTTCTTAAAAAATATAACGACAACGGAATGTATGACGATCTCATCGGTTATATCTGTTCGTCAAATTTTCCGGATGATACAAAAGGATTGGATTATCTTTCAGACTCCCTTGTCTGCACTCTTTCAACTTTTTTCCATATTACTTTCGGTTTTGCAAACTATTATGAAAAACTCTATAAGGATTATAAATCGGCACTGGATATTTTGCTGATTTATAAAAATATAAACGATATGTTCCGGATTCCAAAAAGAACTTCTTATCTTGATAAAGGCAATGTAATTATCCTTGTTGGTTGCGCAAATCTTTCTGCCAAACTTGGCGATAAAGAAAAAGCAAAAGAATACCTTCTTGAAGCAAAGAAAACTGCTGAAATTTTTGACAGAAATCCTGACTATTCCGCGAAAAACATCAAATTCTATCAAAAAGAAAATCCGGCTTTTTCTGGCGATAATTTCGGATTAACAGCCATGGGCGGAATTGAAAATACCATTGAAACAGAAAAGAATAACATTCCTCTTCTTTAT
Source organism: Oscillospiraceae bacterium (assembly GCA_045636625.1). Taxonomy (GTDB): domain Bacteria; phylum Bacillota; class Clostridia; order Oscillospirales; family Ruminococcaceae; genus UMGS1668. The sequence continues at coordinate 9,257 of JAZTXW010000132.1, read as the reverse complement.
GAAATATGGCAGCAAATTAAAGAACCTTGTGCATAAAAAAAGACCCGCTCCGGCGGGTCTTTTTTCAGTTGTTTTTATATGCTTCGTCAGCGGAAATCATTATGATTTCGTTAAGGTGTTCTATTATAAATTTCTGGGCGTTTTCGCTGTAATAATTCTTGCTGTATTCACGGTAATATTTATTTATCTCCCAAAAACTTTCAATTCCGATCTTCATTCCTTTTTCGGTCGGAACACGGTTAAGACTTTTCGTTTTATCGTCAAAAGAAAGTCTTAAATACCCGTTCTGAAGAAGATATTTTGTTATCTGTACAGGAATTATTTTTTCTTTTCCCGCTCCGTCGTTGATTCTTTTTGCAAGAAGTTTTACACCCACGGGGTCTTTTGATGTTTCTATTTTTTCAAGATCTTCCGGTCTGAAACCGCTGTATTTTATCTTTTTTGCGATGGCATATTCGGTGTTCACAATATCTGAAAGTTTTGTTGCTGAAAGAAGTTTTTCAAGGCTTGTGAATGCTTTTGCATATATTCCGCCGCATTCGCGGATTATCGGAGATTCAAGTTTATTCCATTCTTCAATCTCAAATTTATAGTACATCATTTCCGGATTTTTTGAAGGGATTGAAGTTATTTCGCTTCTTTTGATTATTTTTGTCGCGGAAATTTTTCCGTACCAGCGGATGCAGCCGTCCTCATCACCGAAAGTTCCGGCAGGAAGATAAAGCGCAACATATTCCACCGGCATCATGTTTTTCGGGACAACAGCTTCCGGAATATGATAAAATTTTTCGCTGAAGTTTGCTTCAAACTGATTTTTACTTTTAACCGTTCCGATAAGAACCTCGTGCTCCATTTTTTCACCCGCCTTTTATTTCCTCAAGATTAAAATATCCCTTTTTATTTTTTCCGTCAAGGTTTTTTGGGGTTTTATCGCATCAATTAAAGATTTTTGCCTGATTTTGATGAAATCTATTGAAAAAAAGAGAAACGGGAGTTAAAATTAATAAAATATTGTTAAAATTTTATGTTTATAATAAAAAAACAAACGGGGGTAATTTTCCATGAAAATTCTTGAGGACCGTATAATCAAAGACGGAATAGTCCGCGCGGGAAATGTTCTTAAAGTCGATTGCTTTTTAAATCACCAGATGGATATTTCTCTTTTTCAGGAAATGGCGGAAGAATGGAAAAAGCGTTTTTCCGGTAAAAATATAAATAAAATCCTCACTATCGAAGCTTCCGGAATCGCCATCGCGGCAATCGTTGCAACCGCTTTTGATAATTGTCCTGTTGTTTTTGCAAAAAAGACCGAAAGTCTTAACGTTGACGGAGCCGTTTACAATTCCAAAGTAACTTCTTTCACCAAAAAACGCACCTATGACGTTTTTGTAAGCCAAAAATATCTTAATCCCGATGACCATATCCTTATCATCGATGACTTTCTTGCTGTGGGAAGTGCTCTTAACGGACTCATCGATATTGTAAATCAGTCCGGAGCAACCATTGAGGGTCTTGGAATCGCCGTTGAAAAAGGATTCCAGGGCGGCGGAGATGCTCTTCGTGAAAAAGGATTCCACCTCGAATCCCTTGCAATTATTGAAAAACTTGACGCTGAAAACAATATTATTGAATTCCGCAAATAAAATTAATCTGAATTTTTTTAAACCGCGCCCGATTATTTCGGGGGCGGTTTTTTTCACAGTTTATACACAAAACAGCATTTTTTTGCAGAAAAATATTCAAAAAGTGCATCAAAATAATAACTTTTTGTTAATTTGCTTGAATTTAAGCGTATTTTATTGTATAATGCATTATGTATTACTATGAAAAGTGAGGTGCATACTTATTGTCTGTTAAGCCTTCCGACAAGGAAAAGGCAAGTTTTGATTCAACTCTTGAGTATCTGTATCTCCGTATTTACGAGCTTTTCTATATAACAGGAATCCGTTTTATCCGCCAGATGCGCGGAACTTATAATTTTGTTATCAACCAGATTATATACACAAAGAACGGAGTTATTGATTGGGCAGCACGCACCGCGCGCCACATTTATAACTCCTTCAGAAATGTCCTTACAGGAAAATATCACGCGTTTCTGTCATATAGCAACAAGGCTGCGGATGCTTTTGAAATACTCCGCGACAGCAAAGAAAAAAGCAGAGCAGAAAAAACAGATGCCCTTAAAAACCTTCTCTGGTGCTGGGGAATTCTTGTTTTAAAAATCTTCTGCACAATTTTCAACTATGTTGCACCGGTTTGTGCCGCAATTCTTCTTGTTGTGACTTTCCAGTATTTCAGCTCCCTTGAATACGGACTTTCCTTCGAATCAAACGGAAAAAACCTTGCATATATAACCGGCGAGGACGTTTATAACGAAGCTGAACAGATCATCAGAAGCCGAACTTCCGCAGAAACCGCCGATATCGGCAATATTGCTCCGCAGTTTTCCATTGTTCCCGTAAGCAGCCTTGAGCTTACCGAAGCGGAAGATCTTGCGAACATAATCCTTAAGAACTCCGGACAAAGTGTTTACGAGGGTTACGGCCTTTATATCGACGGAGAATTTGTCGGTTCCACCGACGAATCCGACAACCTGCTTTCTCTTCTCGAAGAATACCGTGAACAATATCGCGAAGAAGGCGACACCGAATCGAAACTCCGTTTCAAACAGAATGTTTCACTTGTTGACGGCGTTTACCCCACGTCTTCAATCAAAGCAACTTCTGAATTCAGACTTCTTCTCAACAGCGAAATCGAAGGCGAAAAATATCATACCGTTTCCGCAGGCGAATCCCCTTCTCTTATCGCGGATATGTATGATCTTTATTATTCCGAACTTGTTGCAATGAACCCTTCCCTTGCGGAAAACGCAACCATAAGGGTCGGCCAGGATCTTGTTGTTTCAAAATCCGTTTCTTTCCTTAACGTAACAAGCACCCGCCGCGAAGTTTATACCGAGGACGTTCCCTTCGATACAAACTACACCAAAAGCGACAAATATTACACAACATACTCCAAAGTTACAAAGGCCGGTGTTCCCGGAGAACAGCTTGTAACCGCCCTTGTTACTTATGAAGACGGTGTGCCCGTTGCAAGACAGGTTCTCGATGCAATCATCACAAAGGATCCTGTTTCGCGTGAGATGATAGTCGGAACAAAGAACGTTATCTATTCTGTAGGTAACTCCGCCGGCACCAGCAAAGGATTTATATGGCCCACCATCGGCGGATATGTAAGCTGTGGCTACCTTGGATACAAAGGTCACACAGGCATGGATATTGCAGGATGCGGATACGGTTCCAACATTTATGCTTCTGCCGCAGGTACCGTTGTTAAAGTAAAATGGGGCAACACCGGTTACGGTTATCACATAATCATAAACCACGGTGACGGAATCCAGACCCTCTATGCTCACTGCAGCAACCTTTACGTAAAACAGGGTCAGTATGTAAACCAGGGCGACATTATTGCCGCTATGGGTTCCACCGGTAACTCCACCGGTACACATCTCCATTTTGAGATCCGAATAAACGGTCAATACATAAACCCCGCAAAATACATATCGAAATAATAAAAAAAGCTCCGCAAAATATGCGGAGCTTTTTTATTTTTAAGTATATATTAAGATATTAAAGAATAATGTTGAAAAGATTTTGAATTTATGGTATTATACTTATAACTGTACACATCTTGTTTTTAACAGTTAAGATAAATTCATTTTAAGGGGATAGAACATTGGATAAATTCGTAATAAAAGGCGGCACCCCTCTTCGCGGAGAGGTCCTTGTAAGCGGCGCAAAAAATGCCGCCGTTGCAATAATTCCCGCAACAATCCTTGCAGGCGGTCCCTGCCTTCTTGAAAACATCCCTGACATCAGCGATGTTTATACCCTTTACGATATGCTTTCTCTTATGGGAGCAACTGTGCGCGTTGTAAGCCGCACCTCCGTTTTCATCGATACCAGCAACATCACTTCCCATAAAGTTCCCGAGGATCTTGCAAGACAGCTTCGCGCTTCCTATTATTTCCTCGGTGCCCTTCTCGGAAGATGCAATGAAGCAAACGTTCCGCTTCCCGGCGGATGCGATTTCGGAGTACGCCCCATCGACCAGCATATCAAAGGATTTGAAGCTCTTGGTGCAAACGTAAACATCGGCCATGGAAGTGTTTCCATAAGCACCGAAGGTCTTCTTGGAAGCCACATCTATTTTGACGTTGTTTCCGTCGGCGCAACCATCAACGTAATGCTTGCTGCAGTTAAAGCAAAAGGTCTTACTATTCTTGAAAACGTTGCAAAAGAACCTCATATCGTTGACCTTGCAAACTTCCTCAACTCCCTTGGCGCGGATATCCGCGGCGCAGGTACCGACGTTATCAAGATCCACGGTGTTGATAAACTCCACGGCGCAAACTATTCCATCATTCCGGACCAGATCGAAGCCGGAACCTATATGGTAGCAGCCGCCGCAACCAAAGGCAACGTTCTCATCAGAAACGTTATTCCCAAACATCTTGAAGCAATAACCGAAAAACTTGTCAAAACCGGCGCTTCCGTAATCGAATATGATGACGCTGTCCGTGTTTCCGGTGAAGTTGATCATTTCGAGCATGTAAACGTAAAAACAATGCCGTACCCCGGTTTCCCGACCGATATGCAGCCTCAGATGACCACCCTTCTTGCTCTTGCAGAAGGCACCAGCATCGTTACCGAAGGCGTATGGGATAACCGCTTCAAATACATATCCGAACTTTGCAGAATGGGCGCTTCCATTTCCGTCGACGGAAAAGTTGCGGTCGTTCAGGGCGTTGAAAGCCTTACCGGTGCTGCTGTCCGCGCAGCAGACCTTCGTGCCGGTGCGGCAATGGTAATTGCCGGTCTTGCAGCAAACGGCACCACTGAAATCGAGGAAATTCACCATATCGAACGCGGATATACCAATCTTGTTGATAAACTTCGCGGACTCGGCGCAGATATCGGCCGTATTTCCGTTCCCGAAGGTTCTTCCATGTATTCCGTTGTTTAAAAAAATCCAAGGCGGAGCGGTTTCCGCTCCGCCTGTTATATTTTACGGAGGTTTGTTTTGGCAAAATTTTTTACCATAGCCAGCGGAAGTTCCGGCAACTCAAGTTTTGTCGGTGCCTGCGGTGAAGGAATTCTTGTGGATTTCGGCATCAGCTGCCGCGGAGTTACCTCCGCACTTAAAACGAAAGGGATAGATCCGGATTCTCTTTCCGGAATCCTTATCACCCATGAACACATAGACCATGTGCGCGGGCTTGCGGTTTTTCTTAATCACCATAAGGTTCCGATTTATGCTTCCGCACCGGTTTTAAGATACCTTTCGGACAACAGACTTGTTCCCGAAGGTTCTGTGCTCAGTGAAATTGATGAGCACGGGCAGATGATTGGAAATATGCTTGTAAAACCTTTCAAAACTTCCCATGACAGTGTCGGAAGCCTTGGATACAGCATATCCACCCCGGATGAGCACCGCATTGCGGTATGCACCGACACCGGATATCTAACCAATGATGCGCGTGAGCATCTTTTGGGAAGCGAAGTTGTACTTATAGAATCCAACTACGATAACGGCATGCTCGAATTCGGACCCTATCCGTATCATCTTAAAAGGCGTATAAAAGGGCCTCAGGGGCACCTTTCCAACGTCGATTGCGCCGCTTTTCTTTCGGAACTTGTCCGAAGCGGCACAACACATATTATTCTCGGTCATATCAGCAAAGAAAATAACACCCCCGATGTTGCTTTGCAGACCTGCATTTCCGAACTTTCCATGGCGGGACTTTGCAGGAACAGGGATTATATTATTTTTGCCGCGCCGAGAAGCGAAACTTCTGAAAATATTTTGCTTTAAGGAGGAAAAATGCGCACAATAAATATTATCTGTGTCGGAAATCTCAAGGAAAAATATCTGCGCGAAGCCGCCGCAGAATATGAAAAACGCCTTTCCGCTTACTGCAAATTAAAAATAACCGAGCTTAACGAATATAAACTTCCGGATAAGCCTTCCCCTTCCGAAATTGCAAAATGCATTGAAACCGAAGGCGCCGCCATTGCCTCAAAAATCCCGCAAAGCGCGGTTGTTGCCGCAATGTGCATTGAAGGCGAAATGCTTTCTTCCGAAAGTTTCTCACAAAAGCTTGAAAACCTTATGTCAGATGAAAGCGCAAGTGAACTTTGCTTTGTAATCGGCGGTTCATACGGGCTTTCTGACGAAATAAAAAAGCGAGCAAAGCTCAAACTTTCGCTTTCGCGAATGACTTTTACTCACCAGATTTCACGCGTGCTCATTCTGGAACAGATTTACCGCGCGTTCCAGATTTCCACCGGAGGAAAATATCATAAATGATTACCGGAAAGGGAAAAAATGGCCAAAAAAAAGATTGAAAAACAAGAAACAAAATCTCAGCAAAAAGCAAATTTTGAAAACGCCGGCATAGTTGTTGACCAACCCATTGTTGATGTTCTTGAAAAGAACTATATGCCCTATGCCATGAGCGTAATAGTAAGCCGAGCTATCCCGGAGATCGACGGTTTTAAACCCATCCACCGCAAACTTCTTTATACAATGTATAAAATGGGACTTCTTACCGGAGGCAAAACAAAATCCGCCAATATTGTCGGACAGACCATGAAGCTTAACCCCCACGGCGACCAGGCTATTTACGATACTATGGTCCGTATGTCAAGAGGACATGCCGCACTGCTTCATCCATGGATAGACAGCAAAGGTAACTTCGGTAAGGCATATTCCAGAAACATGGTTTGCGCCGCTTCCCGTTATACCGAAGCAAAACTCGATAAAATATCCGCGGAACTTTTCCGTGATATTGATAAGGATACTGTTGATTTCGTTGACAACTATGACAATACTATGAAAGAGCCTTCGCTCTTTCCCGTAACGTTCCCTTCGATTTTAGTCAACTTCAACCTCGGTATCGCAGTAGGTATGGCTTCGCAGATCTGTCCTTTCAGACTTTCTGAAATTTGTGAAACCACCATAAAACTCATAAAAGACCCTGAACACGATATCCATTCCACCCTTCCGGCACCGGATTTTGCCGGAGGCGGACTTATTGTTTATGACAGGGATGAACTTTCGAAAATCTATGAAACCGGACGAGGAAGCATCAAAGTACGCGCAAGATACCGTTTTGATGAAAAAAGCAAATGTATCGAAATCACGGAAATTCCGGCAACGACCTGCGTTGAAGCTATCATTGATAAAATCCTTGAACTTGTAAAAGCAAGAAAAATCACCGAAATTTCTGATATCCGCGACGAAACCGACCTTTCCGGTCTTAAAATCGCCATCGACGTAAAACGCGGAATTGACCCGGACGCACTTATGCAGAAACTTTATAGGAGCACTCCGCTGGAAGATTCTTTCTCCGCAAACTTCAACGTCCTTATCGGCGGTTCGCCAATGGTTCTCGGCGTTCGCCAGATAATAAACGAATGGATCGCTTTCCGCCACGAATGCGTCCGCAGAAGGATTTACTTCGACCTTAAAGGAAAGAAAGATAAGCTCCATCTCCTCAAAGGTCTTCAAAAAATTCTTCTTGATATCGACAAGGCAATAAAAATCATCCGCGAAACCGAAAGCGAAAGCGAAGTTGTTCCCAACCTCATGATCGGCTTCGGAATCGATCAGATCCAGGCAGAATATGTTGCGGAAATAAAACTCCGCCACTTAAACCGTGAATACATCCTTAAACGCACGGCGGATATCAGCGACCTCAAAAAAGAGATCGCCGAAATGGAAATTATTCTTAACGATCCCAAGAAAATCAATAATATTATTATTGATGACCTTAAAGACGTTATTAAGAAATATGACCAGCCAAGACGAAGCGAGATCATCTATGTAAACGAAACCGCTTCCGTCGAAGTTGAGGAAGAGATTCCCGATTACCCGGTAAACCTTTTCTTTACAAGAGAAGGCTATTTCAAAAAAATCACCCCGCAATCTCTTCGAATGTCCGGCGAACACAAACTTAAGGAAGGCGACGAGATCGTATTTTCCACAGAAAGTCATAACGCCGTTGAGCTTTTGTTCTTCAGCAATAAATGCCAGGTATATAAATCACGCGCATGTGATTTTGACGACACAAAAACCAGCGTAATGGGCGATTATATTCCTTCCAAGCTTGGTTTTGATGAAGGCGAAAGCGCAATTTTCATGGCAGTGGTTGAAAAATATACCGGATTTATGGTATTCTTTTTTGAGAACGGAAAGGCAGCAAAAGTTCCCCTTTCCTCTTATGAAACAAAAACAAGGCGCAAAAAACTTATCGGAGCTTATTCCGATAAATCGCCTCTTGTTGCCTGCTATAACATTGAAGAGGATAAAGAATTCCTTATTTCCTCTTCCGGAGGAAGACTTCTTCTTGTTCATACCGGCGCTATCACTTCTAAAGCCGCAAGAGATACCCAGGGCATTGCGGTTATGACCCTTAAGAAAAACGCCGTTGTTTCCGGAGCAAAGCCTTTTGAAGAAAAGATGCTTGAAAACGCGCACCGTTTCAGAACAAGAAACCTTCCCGCAGCGGGAGCCATTCCAAAAGATGGCGACCTTTTTGAACAAATCAGTTTATAATTTTTTTATATACCGAAAGGAGATTTGATTATGTACGCATTCTGCAGAAAATGGTTCGACAGAGCAAGAGATATTGCTGAGGATTTTGAATACAAAGATTATTTCTGGTCCTATCTTCTTGTTCTTCTCCTTGGAGTTCTTTTCGGAGTTTCCACCAACAAGGCTCTCAAATATCTTTCCCCCATCATCGTTCTTTTTGCTGCTTTTGCCGCTTTCGAGGTGCTTTATCCCCGCCGCGAAAAAATCGCAAAAATGCTTGACGGTACCTATGAGGACAGATTTGTTGAGTTTGAAAACACCGAAGACATCCCTGACTTTATCTGATTTATAAAAAAGCCGGGATACCCGAAAAAAGGTATCCCGGAAAACAAAAAAGCCGCTTCGGTCCGTTTTTTATCATCAAGGCAAACGCTTTTTGTTTTTTTAACGAAGCGAATAAGGCTTTATACATATTTTAACCCATAAAGCAATTATAATACCTCATAAAACAGTCAATTTTTTGATAAAATGCTAAAAAAGCCCTTGCAAAAGCTTTTGAGCTGTGGTATTATATTATAGCTATCGTGTTATTTTTGGAGGTTTATCATGACTGTATTTGAAATTATCGGAAGTATTCTTCTTATCATAACCTGCGTTCT
>JAZTXW010000131.1:0-30048 GCA_045636625.1 Oscillospiraceae bacterium | reverse complement strand
TTTGTTTCCGGGTCATAGGAACGTTTTGTATGAATATTGTCTATGCTTTCCTGAGTAAGATAACGTTTGCCGTCAAAAGTTCCGTCGCCGGCAAGGATCATAGAGATTTTTGCAAGGTCGGGTGCGCTTATATAAAGTTCTCCATGTCCGAGAAGATACATCTGCCCGATCGGAATATTGGTGTTGTAATAAGGTTCCATTTTTCCCCATGAAATCGGGTCTGCATTCCGAAACTCTGCGATATTTCCTTTGTCTTCAATATAATCGGTCATATAAGCGGCATCGATTCCCATAGGTTCAAACAACGCGTCCCGCGCATAATCATAAAAACGTTTTCCGCTTGCCTGTTCAACAGCACCGGAAACAAGTCCCATACCGATGTTGCTGTAACAGTATTTTTCGCCCGGACGGTCACCGCTGAAAATTCCCCGTTCTATAACCTTATCAAGCGACGGAAAAGGTACTTGTGAAGAAGCATATTCCCATCCCCTTCCGTCCACTATTCCTGACGTATGGGCCATAAGCATCTCTATTGTTGTCGGAACTTCGGGATGATACGGATTTTGCAGTGCAGGATTTATAATCTTTGCAATATCGTCTTCTATGCTCAATTTGCCTTCATCCGCAAGCTGCATTGCCAATACTGTTGTAACAAGTTTTGAAATAGACGCCACACGATATTTTGTATCGTCACAGGCGGGTGTTTTTTCATTTGTATATGTCCATTTTTCTCCGTTTTTGACAAGTCCGTTGCGGCGTGCCGTTCCGTAAGAATATGTATAGACTATCCTGTCTTTTTCAAAAGCCGCCACGCTGCAGCCCATTACGCCGTATGTTCCGGCGATTCTTTCAACAGCTTTATCAACTGCATCACGATTTTCTTCGAAAGTATTACGGTACACATATTCCTCTTCCTGAAAAATTTCCGTTTCAGGAGAAAACTCCGGCTCTTTTGATAAAATCTGTTCATTTTGAATTATTGTAACAGTTTCAATCGGAACAATGCTTATTGAACCTGCTGTTAAAGATCCCGTACATCCCGAAAAAGAAAGCACCGCAAGAACAGCCAGCAATATTGAATTTATCCGCTTAAAATTTTTCTTCATAACAGCACCTTCTCCTTAAAATTTATTTTATCTTTCCGGAATCTTATTTGCCTTCCCTTATAATAAACTCATCAAGCGAAACGCCGAAGAAATCCGCCATTCTTACAACTGTTTCAAGATCCGGAACAGCTTCGCCTGTTTCGTATTTGCTTACGGAAGTTTGGGATATATGAAAAATCTTTGCAAGATTTCCTTGGGTCATTTTTCTTTCTCTTCGTAAACTTTTAAGCATAGTCGTCATTTTCTTTCACCTCTCTGTAATATAAGTAACAAAAAATCCCGTTTTTGTTGCATTGTTTCCAAAATATTTCAAAAAAAGCGCACCGCCAAAAGGAGATGCGCTTTTTTTAGTTATAAAACTGCTTTAATCCATACTTCTCTTTTTCTTTTTTATGTTTGAAATCAAAACAACGGTTCCGGCGATCACATAATAGATTATCAAAATAACACCGATATCAAAAGTTGAAGGGCCAACTCTCGGTGGCTTTAAATCATCAATAATCGAATAAATTCCAAAAAGAATTCCCGGAATACTTCCCCAAACTTTGCCTTTATCAAGCAGAAAATCGCTTAAAAACAAAGGTAAATACAGCATAAAAAACGGTTTTAATGAAAATTCACTTGATATCGATAAAAGAAAAAGCACAAGCAGAAGCATCAATGTTGAAGGAATATAACGCGGCAATTTCGATAAAATCAAAGTGATTGTCTTTTTCATAAAATCTCCTTTTAATAAAGTTCCGTTCCGCCCCATTCTACAAGAGTGAAGCCTTTTCTTTCATAGGTCGGAAGAACCTGCGGTTCGATTTCGATAGGTTCATCAAGAGCTTTCCACATCATATGGATTCTTATCACGCTATCCGGTTTAGGGTTAACGGTGAGCTTTGCAATTTCTGAATATTCTTCGCCGGAGAAGGAAATGAGGTTATATTTATTTTCCTGCATTTTCGGAACCCAGTAGGTAATGAAATCGTTATATTCCCTTGGGGTGAGGCCCATTTTCGCAAGGTTTTCGCGAAGGAATTTTTCCGTTTCGGAGCCTTTTACAACAAAGCCTTTTTCATAAGTCCATTTCGGTCTTGCGGTGCCTTCCCAGAAAAGGTAATAATGGGTGGAACCGTCCGCAAGGTTTATAAGGGTGCCGTCAGGCTTTGCAAGAACTCTCCAGCCGTTATGGAGTGCGGGATAGGTATAGGTGAGCTTTCCGTCAAAATCAAGATTTACGGAAACCTCGGTCTCTTTTTCGGGATAAAGATAGATTACGGGTTTGCCGGTCATGGGGTTAGCAGGGCCGCCTTCGGCAAAATCAAGAAACTCGTCATAGCCGTCGGTTTCGGTATAATACTTAAGACCATAGCTTGTATCGTTGGAAACCATGCTGAGGTAGGTTCTTGTAAATACCATATTATAAACAGTTCCGTTATTAAATGTGATAACCATGGAAAGATGTTTTTCATCCGGAGCGATGAAATCTGCCTTTTCGATTCTGTCAAGGTCACCGGGAACAGTAAAACCAAGAAGTTTTTCCATAATGAGACTGAAACAATCATCGGTCTGATATATAATGCTTCCGTTTCCTTCAGCATCATCAACATATATGGACTTGATGTTCTTTTCATGGATAAGACCTATCCAATACGGAATCGTATTTTTTGAAAGATTTACTTTTTTAATTATTTCGCAAAGTTCGTTCCACTCGTCAGTAGGAAGAGTAAAAGCTTTTCCCAAATATTCTTCCGGAACGGCGCTTCCGCTGAGAGTAAATCCATACTCATAAAGGTTAATATGATATTTTTTGCCGTCGGTGTTTCTTACAATTTCAACCGCATCAATTATTTCGGAAACGTTGCCGAGTTCGCTGCTTTCGATTTCATAAAGGCTTTCGCCGAGTTTTGCAACGGTCAAAGCATCCTCATAAGGAACAGCAATTTTATCAGTATTATTGAAAAAGGTTACGGAAAGATCGTATGTTGTGAAAATCGAATTTTCTCCCGTTTCGGGTTCTTTTTCGGTAGGAACAGTAGGAACACCGATTGCTGGGTTGATTTCCGGTTCGCAATATTCTTCTGCTCCGGAAAGTGCATCATCGGTAATAGCTATTATATTTTTGAAAACGTCGCTTATAAAAGTTCCGTCAAAAACACTCGCATATTCAGCACCTATATTGGAAAGAACAAGCCTTCCGTCATAAGCTATTTTCATAATTCCATTTTCTGTCTCGATGTAAATCTCAATCATTCCGCCCGTATTCGGATTCGGCATTGGTTCCACCGTCAGAACATTTATTTTTTCAATGCAGCTCATAAGGCGTCCTGCTTTTTCTTCATCAAGAGTTACGACGTAATCTTTGCTGTTCGGCTGAACATTAATGGTAATTCCGCCTTCTCTGATTTTTACTGCACCTGAGGTTATATTAAGAAGCATATTTCTGTAATATTCCGCCGCTTCCGCTCCTCCAAGGCGTTCGTTTTCCGGAAAATCTTTTGAAGGAATAAATTTTTTAGCAATGCTTCCGGAAACAACTTTTCCCGAAATGTCATCACGAATCTGCGGTTCTTCAGACGAAGTTTCAAAGAATCCGTCATCAATAAGAAGTTCACAGATTCCGATATTAGCGATAATGCTGTAATCATTTTCATGTCCCGGAGCATATCGTCTTGCTATATCTTCAAAAACATTTTTTACACCCGGATAAAGTCCGCCATAACCGTTTATATCTGCCCATTCAAAATCAGAAATCTGATATTCACCGGAATCGGAATTTTTTGAAAGAGTGAATTCCCAATAATCCCTTCCTCCTGGTTCTCTTCCGCTTTTGGTTTTAAAATTCCAAAGACAGGAATAAACGAACTTATTTGAATCCGCAGAATATCTTTCAATTTTAATCTCAAAATCTGTTGCGTAATCTTCTGCATTTTCAAGTCTTTCTCTTGCAGCTTCATATTTAAGATACCGCTCAAGTATATCAAAAGTTCCTCTTCCGTTATCGATAGAATAGAAATCCGGTACCTCAAGAGTTACAAAAGTGCTGTTGTAAAGATAAAAGAACTCAACAACCGCACCCGGAATTTCCGGGTTTGCATTTTTGTAATATTCCAAATCCTTCAATGTTGCATCAGAAGGATTTTCAATCAAATCGAGTATATTCGGGTTTTCCTTTGCAAACGCAAGAATATCTTCGGCTGTTTCAAAGTTAATGTTTTCTTTAACCTCAAAGCTGAAAGTTGCGCTTCTTGAATCCTCAAATTCCTCATCAATGAAAACGCTTCTGGCAATTACCCATTCGCCGTAAACCGGTTCATTAAGGCAATATTCCGCTGGAACTTTGTCGCAGAAAACAACGGTCTTTCCCGGTTCGACCATAACTGTTCCGTAAGGACTTTCAAATCTTTCTGTATATCCTTTTCCGTCTTTTGAACGGTCAACGGTTATATCGGAAGAAAGCCAGAGGGTTCTGTCGTCAGTATTGGTAAAGCTCAGGTTTATTTCAAGCCCGTTTTCTTTGCTGAAACTTATATCATCTCCGCCGGTAACTTCGAAATAAACTTCTTCAGGTTCATGGCTTGCGCTCGGATTGGTAAGGAAAATCGCGCCGAGAGCAACCGCCGCCGCAAGACAAATTATAAGAATAAAAACTGTCGCTTTCTTAAAATTCATTATACATTTCACCCTTTCTTTGATTGCACTTTCACCGAAAGAAAGAACGCCGCCATAAAGCGGATTCGTTCCCTTTCCGGAAAGTGAAACAAGGCTTTCGGCATATTCTCCGCGAATATCACTTTCGGATTTTCCGAGAACTTCCTCGTCACAGGAAACTTCCATGTCGCGGATAAAAGCATCGTAGCAGATCCACACAAGCGGGTTGAACCAGTGTACATAGAGAGTAAAACTTGCAAGAAGTCTCCAAAAGTTATCTCCTCTGCGGATATGGGTACATTCATGGGCGATGACGGATTTTACCTTAGCGTCATCATCAAGGTCAAAGTTCATCGGAAGAATTATCTTTGGACGGATCAAACCACAGACTATCGGGGTTTTGAAAAAATCCGAAAGACGGATATTTTCCGTATAGGGTACGCTTTCAAACTTTGTCTTTTTGAGCACCGCAAAATAACCGATTATTCCAAAAAGTAAAAGTCCCGCTGTTCCGAAAATCCATATCGTTCCGTAAATATAGTTCTTATTAATTTTTGCAACGGAAACAACAGGCGCGGAATGTTTTTCCGGTTCAGTATTAGGTTCTATTGCAACCGGAGCATCTGTGTTGGGGTTATCCGCACTTGGATGGTTGAGAACGGGAAAATCAACGGTAGTTACGCTGTTTTCGATGAAAATTACCGAAGTTCCGATATTTTCTTCAACAACTTCCGCTTTCGGAACATGGTTAAAGAAACTCAAATCGCTTCCAATCGAAAACGGAACCATAAGGCGCAGGAAAACAAGCGCCCAGGCAATATAGAAAACCTTTCTCGGAACTGCTTTTTTGAAAAGCAAACGCAGAACAAGCAAAACCGCCATTATCGGAACTGCACCGATTGAAAGGTTAAGAACTTTTATAAAAAGATCCGCAATCACAAAATCACCTCGTTTCAAATTTCATGGAAAAGTGATTTATTTCTTTTCATTGATGATTTTTTTAAGCGCCGCAAGTTCTTCTTCACTTATGCTTTCATCATCAAGAAATGCGGAGAAAAACGCGCTTGCGCTTCCGTGGAAGAATTTATCCACAAGACCTTTTGTTTCGGTGCGGCGGACTTCTTCAAGCGAAAGAACCGGGGTGCAAAGGAAATCCGGTTCGCTGCGCTCAATCGCACCGTTTTCGACAAGTGATTTAATAATTGTATAAGTGGTATTTTTGTTCCATTCATAGCGTTCCGCAGCCATTACACAAAGATTTTTTGCGGTGGTTGCGCCGTTTTCCCAAAGAAGCTGCATTACCTTTACCTGGGAGTTGTTAAGCTTTTCTTTCTTCTCTTTCATATGTAAATCCTCCTTCGGACTAAACTTATAGTCTTTACAGCTTCAATATAGACTATTTTTATAGTCTTGTCAAGACTAAATTTATAGTCTATGCCAAAAAAGAATAATTTTTCCGCCGGCAATTTTCTTGTTACACAGAATCCCCTTGCAGGGACACGAAAACGTGTTTGCCCGGCGGAAAACTATACCAAAATCTATGATATAATTTAATCCTACTCCAAGGAAATGACACAACCGCACACTTATAAACCCGAGACCTTATGGAGGATGTAACATGAAAAAAGTAACTGTAAAAAGCAGCAGCCACAGCGACGAACAGAAACCGCTCTATCGCGCCGAGTGTGAAGAATGCGGAAAAGAAATCACCTTTTCCAAAGCTGATATAACTCACGGCGCCTATGGCTGCGTTATGGTAAATTGCCCAAGGTGATTTGTATAATATAAAAACACCCCCACCCTATTACGTTAACCCGCTCCCGAAAAGGGAGCTTTTTTATTGCAAAAATTTATTAAAACGGAGGAATCTCTTATGAAAAACACGAATTATAAACCCGCAAAATCCCCTTTTATCCCCTATCGCCGCCCTTATCAGCGTCAGATGTTTGCTCCGCACCATTACAGTCACGGCGGTTCAAGCCACTATCCATACTCTTGACAAAACAGATTTCACATTATAGAATATATTTTAAATAATAGTATTATTTAATATTGAATTTAATGAGGTACCGTCCATGAGAGAACTTACTTTTTCCGGATTTTTAACTGAATATGTGCGTTCTCTTTCAAAGGCCAATACAGCTTCCGTTTTCGCATTAGCAAAAGAAGCATCTTACGATAATCCAAGGCTTTGGGAACCGCTTTTACTTTATTCTTTCGCTACCGGCAAAAAGGATATCCTTCTTCGTGCGGCAAAACGCTTTGGACTTGAAGATTTCTATAAACCTGCTTTTTCCGCTATCGGAGATAATCCGGTAGAAACTATTCTTGCCGAAGGAAAACTTCCTAAAGAATATTTAAAGGTATGGAAAAGTTTCTTTGCAAGAAAGAACAGCCACTACACCGACGATCTTACAAAAGAAATGATGCGAAGCAAAATCCTTCATCTCCAAAATCAGCGCGGCGTTACAAATTATCGCCTTTACACCGATTTGAAGATGAATCCCGGCAACCTCAATGCATGGCTCAAACATGGCAACGGGAACAAGATAAGTCTTGATAATGCCCGCACGGTTCTCCAATACCTTTCAGAAAACAAATAAAAAAATTAAAAGCTCTCCGGCCGGAGAGCTTTTTTGTTTATAAAACAGTTATTTGATTATTTAAGCCAGTACACGAAGAACATTCAGGGCAAGCTCTTCCTAACAATTCAGCATTTTCCGCCCGACGCACGAAGCTCCCGAATATCCTCGCTGTCGCTGCGGTTTTTTGTTTTTTTCGGCCTGTAGACCGATGAAATGGTTAACGGGAGATACAGACACAGAATGCCCTTCTCCGGTAACAAAACCCTATGTCGTTTTTTATTGTATAAAACCCACAAAATATTAACAAAAAGTTTAAAAAATATAGAATGATTGTTCTTTTTTCGGTGTTGACTATTCTTCCGCCTGTGCTATACTTATAGTGCAAAGAAAAACATGCTAATGACATAGTCGGTAGAAAGCATTATTCTTAGAAAACAATTTAGACTGCTTCTCTGTTGGGGAGCTTCTCTCTGTTTTTTATGAATAGTGCTTTTTTCTTTTTATATTTCATTTTCAACAAATGGCTTTATTAAGCCAAAAAACGGCTATTTTTATAAAAATTTCGGCAATGTTTTTGCCGAGTTATATTATATATGAAAGGAGGCCTTTCATGAAGAAAGACCTAATCCACGTAGTGGACGAAATCATGGGTGGCGGAAAAACAAGCGCTTTTTTCAATTTTATGAACACTCACCCTGAAAAAAAGTATATTTTCCTTACTCCAGCCTTAACAGAAATTCCCAGGGTAATAGAAGCTTGTCCCGCACTGAATTTCAAAGAACCGAATCCGGAAAAGAAAAACAAAACCTATCCTTTTAAATCTCTTCTCGAAGGAAGAGAAAACATCGTAACAACGCATCAACTTTTCTTCAAACAAACGGAAGAAATTATTGAGCATCTTAGCGGATATGTTCTTGCAGTGGACGAATCCCCGAATTCAATGGTGGAAGATTACGACGATAAATTTCACAGCGATTACAAAGTTTTATACAATAATTATTTGAAATTTGATGATAATAATCGCGCATACTGGATTTATGAGCACAAAGAAGGGTTCGAAGAAGAAAAATACCGCGGGGCTTTTTCCGAATTAAAAACCGATTGTGACCAAGGTTATGTTCGCCTCGTCGAAGTTGAAAAAAGAAAAAGTTTGTATAAGGTCTTCCCCGCAAAAATATTAAAAGCTTTTGATGATGTTTTTATTATGACGCACCTTTTTAGATTGCAGCAATCTTACGTTTTTTTGCGTACCGAAGGTTTTTCCTTTGATCGGTATTATGTAAAAGAGGAACAGGGAAAATATACCCTTACAAAAGATATCCAACCTCAAAAACACTTCGACCTCCTACCTTATATTAGTTTTTACCAAGATAAAAACAAAAAAGGCCGCACAATCGGAACTAGAAAAGGTTCTTTAAGCAAATCCTGGTATTTGCGTAACCCAAAACCCGACTCGGTAAGAAATGCCTTGCGCCGTTTCTTTGACAATACTAATTCTCAAGCCGGTGACAGGCTTTGGACTGTTTTTAATACTGCTGCGGACTATGTTTCTGGTGGACGTTATGATCGTTCTTTCATTCATTGCAATGCTAAAGCAACGAATGACTTTTCCGATCGCCATTACGTTGCATATTTGAATAATTTATATTCCCGACCGGTACTTTCTGTTTATTTCAAGCATCATGGTGTTGAAACCTGCGATAATGGTTTTGCTCTTACCGAGATGATACAACTTATTTTTCGTTCTGCCATTCGCAAAAAGGAGAAAATAAATTTATTTATACCCAGTAAGCGAATGTACAATCTTTTCGTCGCCTGGTTAGACTTCCTCGCTGGCAGAACAGACCGTATCGCGGGAATTAATATTGATTTATTCGATTGGGCTTCTGCTGAAACTGGCACCGAACCGCAAGTTCTTCAATCCGAAATAATTAACGCCGATACAGGAATTCCAACAGATTTCAATGAATTTGTCGCTTCAAAACCGGTTATAATGCCTCGAAAGCGCTCATTCGAATTTGAAAGAGATATTCCAAATGCTGAAATATCAGGCTGTTTTTTCCCTGTTATCGCTAATAAGCAGCGCAATGTTGCCTACGAGGCTCTTTGCGCACCATTATGGGAAGTGGAACCTGAAGTCGACGACGAAACCGATATGGAGGGTTTTCTCCTAGGATACGATGACGTACCGGAAGGTATAGGTTATGAACCTATGTAACGCTTCTCGTCAGCAATTAATATTTTAGCCATTTTGAACCCCGAAAATTGTCTAAAACCGAAGCGGGAGCTGAGGTTAGAATTTATTGCGGGTGCAAACCTGCTAACGCACTAAAGGCGTCCATTTACCTTTCTTTATGTAGAACCGCTGGAGCGGTAGCTCCTATTCACGCCTGAACTATTGCATCTTTTAACTTTTCACAAGCATCGGTAAGCGAAACAACGTTGTCATCTGCTTTCGGATCGGAACCATAACCAAGGTCAAGACGGAAACAGGTATCAAGGATTTCATCTTGGGTGATTCCGATATAGCGGAGCGTATAGGCGATGCTGCTATGGTTTAGCTGCATTGAGAGAAGCTCCAGGGCTCTGTTGCGGTCTGGTGCTTCCATCAGAAAATGGTACGCGAAGGTTTTGCGGAGCATGTGGGTGGAAGCGTGTACAGGAATGTGGAGCTCATCGTTGACGATGGATTTCAATAATCTTTCAATAGACCTTACCGTCAACGGAGCACCATCTCGCCCTTTTCTGTTTGAGTTACTTGTGAAAAGATAATTTCTCCTATCTACCGGCTTATCGCCGTATTCGGACTGCAAGTACAAGTTGAGAGCTTTGAGAACACTGGCATTCATTGCCATAGATCGGCGCTTTTTAGTACCATCTTCCAGAGGCTCTTCCTGGCCCTTCCCCAGCGATTTTTAAAACATTAATAATTTTATTTTTCGGAGGTGATAACGTCATACTAAACTAATAAAAGCCCGAAAACATGTTTTATGACGGCCGCTTGCGGCTTCATAAAAAATTTTTATATTCAAGGAGGATTTAATATAGATAAAATTTTAATTAATCAGAGGAATAATTTATGTCAAGAACGAACTCATCAAAACGAAAAGACAGCAATCGCGTTGTCCTAAAAACCGGTGAATCCCAAAGGAAAGACGGAAGCTACGATTTCCGTTGGACATCACGTGACGGAAAAAGGCATTCCGTTTATGCTAAAACACTTACCGAGCTCCGTGAAAAAGAAAAAGGCATCGAACTTGATATGTTGGAAAACATTAAACCTGACGGAGCGTCCATGACCGTTTCGGAACTTTTCTCTCTTTGGTTCAGCCTCAAAAGGGGCATTCGTGATTCGACCGAAAGAACATATTCATACGCTTTTGAGCATTGTATAAAGCCCACTCTCGGTTCACAGTTAATCCAAAAGCTTTCTTTTTCCGATGTAAAAAGAGCTTATCTTTTTCTATACGAGGAACACGGAAAAGCCGTCGCAACAATAAAGGGCGTAAACCAGGTATTAATGCAAATTCTTGATTTTGCTGTTGATGACGGTATTATCCGTAAAAACCCAGCCGCAAAAGCGTTCTCAGATTTCAAACGGGAAATGAATCTTACAACAAAGAAAAAGCTCGCCATGACGCAGGACGAGCAAAGATGTTTTTTAGAATTTATTTCAAATCATACCTGCTATAAAAAATGGGCAAATTTAATGTTCATTCTCAACGGAACCGGAATGAGAATAGGCGAAGCTTTAGCCCTTCAGTGGGAAGACCTGGATTTTGAAAACAATACCATCAATATCAATAAAACAATCGTTTATATTAAAAAAGACGATGGCACTATGTTGTCAATGCACCCCACGAAAACTCCAACAAGTACACGCCAGATACCGATGTCTCCCATTGTCGCGGCTTCTTTCAAGGACGAAAAACAGTATCAGCTTGAAAACAAGCTGCGCTGTTTAAGTTCGGTTGACGGTTATAACAATTTTATATTTATTTCTCAAAACGGAAAGCCCCGAATCAACATTGACGTTGACGCCGTAATAAGAAGAATGGTTGCCAGCTATAACAAAAATATTCTGGCAAATTCTGAAACCCCAGTATTTTTACCGCACATTACTTGCCATACCTTCAGGCACAATTTCGCAACAAGGTTATTTGAAAGCGGAATTGATGCAAAAATAATTCAAAGTTATCTCGGACACTCTGATATATCAACAACGATGAATACATATACCGACTTTTTCCCCGAGGTAAAAAGCAAAAATATCGTATTAATAGACCGTTTTTTGACGTCGGATTTTACGCCAAAACTTACGCCAATTGAAACATAAACTATGCCGACTTATGCCGATTTATGCCGGATTTTAAGAAATCATCGAAAACAAAAAACGGCCCAAACACGCAGAAAACCGCATGCTTAAGCCATTATTTCAATATCGTAAAAATCGTTATGTACTATCTAATATATATTATACTACAAATTAAACAGAAAAAAAAGACTCCCTTGCCAATTGACAAGGGAGTTTTTTCGCAAATAACAAATTAGCGGACCTGTTTGACCTTTGCAGCTTTACCAACTCTATCACGGAGATAGTAGAGTTTAGCTCTTCTGACACGACCGTGACGAACAAGTTCAACTTTTTCGATCATGGGGCTGTGGATCGGGAAAACTCTCTCGATACCGCATCCGTGTGCTACACGACGAACGGTGAAAGATTCGGAGATGCCGCCATGCTGTTTAGCAATAACAGCGCCTTCAAAAATCTGGGTTCTGTAGTGGTCTCCCTCTTTGATTTTGCAATATACCTTAACGGTATCACCGATTGCAACTTCGGGTTTGTCAGCTCTCAGGCAGTCCTGGGAAATAAGTTTAAGTGCATCCATTTTAAATATCCTCCTTGTTATTTTTCAGACATTCATACTCAATGGATACCATTGACAGAGGACTGTCCGCCCGACATAATTTTTCGTCGTTCATGTCGCCGGGAATGCGACAGTGCCGTTTAGGCATACTAAACAGCCTTATTATAATAACACAAGCAAAATATAATTGCAAGTATTATTTTCAAAAAATCAGCGGAATTTTTCCATTTTTTCGTTATATACAGCCATTCTTTTGACTTTTACGTCATCTGGGCGATAACCGGAAAAATTCTGGAACGCAGCAAACACAAGATCCGGATTGATATTGAGTTCAACACCGGAAGCAAGCCTTGCTTTAAGGCAATATCTTCCCTCTTTATATTCAAGTTTTGAAAGCCTGATATGAGGTTTGATGTTGATTTCCTTTTCCCCGCTTTTGGTTTTTTTGATAACCGGAACAACTTCTTTGTCAAAACATCTGTACCATTCCGCAAGGGTTTCCTCAACATCTCTCTCTTCTGCGGCGAATGTAATTTCATAATCCGCAAAACGGATTTCCTTTGCGTCCATTTTCGGTTTGCTTGCGGCAATTGCTTTGAAGCCGACCGGAAGAACAGCGTTTATTCTGTGAACAATTTCTTCATAAGGCATCGGAGATACAAGGCGAAAATCAACGCTTTCAGCAATGCTTTCATAGCCAAGAGAAAGCGGCAATGCAAAGGTAAGATAAAGATGCGGATGAAATCCTTCGGTATACCAGAAATCGATTTTGGAGCGTTTCAGCGCCCGCTGAAAAGCCCTCATAACGTCAAGATGAGAGATATATTTTGCGCTTCCGGTTTTGGTATAAAAAAGTCTTACATCAATAAAATCGATTACATTATTCAAAACAAACGCCTCCCTTCAGGCAGTTTGCTCCGCATCCGGAACATTTCTGGCGGCAGTTAGGTGTTGTAATACTTTCGTGGGCCTTTTTATTTTCGTTTATTATAAATTTCTTCGTAACGGCATAATCGAAAATATCCCAGGGCATAACTTCGTCGTAACTTCTGGTACGGTTTGCGTAAAATTCAGGTTCGACACCGCATTCTTTGAAAGATTCCATCCAGACATCGAATTTGAAGTATTCATCCCAGCTGTCAAGGTTACAGCCTTTACGCCATGCTGTTTCGATAACTTTTCCGATCCTTCTGTCACCTCTTGCAAGAACGGCTTCGAGATAGGAAGTTTCGGCATCGTGCCAGTCAAGATTTATTTTTCTGCTGTGAACAGCGCTGCGCATAACTTCCTGTTTTCTGTGGAGTTCTTCTCTGGTGTCCTGCGGTTCAAACTGGAAAGGAGTAAACGGTTTCGGAACAAAGCTTGCAACACTGCAGGTAACCTGTACTCCCTTGCCTTTCGGTTTGTTGGGAAGGCTGTAGAACATGTTTACAACGCGCTGCGCCGTTTCAACAATTCCTCTTACGTCGTCGTCGGTTTCAGTGGGAAGACCGATCATAAAATAGAGTTTTACCGCGGTGTATCCGCCTTCAAATGCGGTTTTGCAGGTTTCCATGATTTCTTCTTCAGTTACGTTTTTATTGATAACGTCACGCATTCTCTGGGTTCCTGCTTCCGGAGCAAAGGTAAGTCCGCTTTTACGGACTTTGCTTATTTTCTGAAGAAGGCTTTCGCTGAAGTTGTCAACACGAAGCGACGGAACCGCAAGGTTTACGTGCTCCTTCGGAGTCCATTCAAGAAGATCATCCAGAAGAGGTTCAAGTTCTCCGTAGTCGCTGGTGCTCAGCGAAGTAAGCGAAAGTTCCTCATAACCGGTGCTGTCGCAAAGGTTATGCGCGTCTTTGCAAAGGGTGGAAAAACGTTTTTCGCGAACCGGACGATATATAAAACCTGCCTGACAGAAACGGCAGCCGCGGATGCACCCGCGCATAAGTTCAAGCTGGCTTCTGTCATGAACGATATCAATAAAAGGAACAACAAATTTATCCGGATAGAAAACTCCGTCAAGGTCTTTAATAATACGTTTTGTGATGGGAAGAGTTGCGGTTTCTTTCGGAACAAACTCTTTTACGGTTCCGTCTTCATTATAAACAACATCAATAAGAGAAGGAACGTAAACACCCGGAATCTTTGCGGCTTCACAAAGATACTGTTTTTTGCTCCAGCCTTCCTTTTTTGCAGTTTTATAAAGATCTACAACTTCGGGAAGAACTTCTTCGCCTTCTCCGGGCATAAAAAGGTCGATAAAATCCGCAATTGGTTCAGGGTTGCAGGAACAGGGACCGCCCGCTACAACAAGGTTTTTAAGCTCGTTTCTGTCCTCTGCTCTTACCGGAATGCCTGCAAGATCAAGCATATTAAGTATTCCGGTATAAGAAAGTTCGTACTGAAGAGTAAAACCGATCATATCGAAATCCCCGACAGAATCGCGGCTTTCAAGCGCGAAAAGAGGATAGCCGTTTTCACGAAGGATTTTTTCCATATCAACATCCGGAGCAAAAACTCGTTCGCACCATACTTCAGGATCGCTGTTAAGAAGGCTATAGAGGATTTTCATTCCAAGATGGCTCATTCCGACTTCATAAAGATCCGGAAAACAGAAAGCAAACCTTACGGAAACATCTTCTTTATTTTTAACAACACTGTTAAGTTCTCCACCGCAGTATCTTGCGGGCTTTTGAACAAGGTTCAAAACTTTTTCGGGAATTGCTGGCAAAGCGATTCCTCCTTTCCTGTATAACTATATAAGTATATCATAACATTTAAATGTTTTTCAATAGCATAAATCCATAATGCCGCATTAAACAAACATTTTCCGGTGTTTACGAAGCGTTGATTTACAAAAACAACACAGCATGGTAAAATCGAATCATAGAAGGGGGCGATTTTTTGGATATTATAAAAACCGGAAATCTAATAAAAGAGCTTCGCACCGAAAAAGGTTTCACACAAAAAGAGCTTGCAGAAAAGATAAATGTTTCAACTGCGGCTGTTTCAAAATGGGAAAACGGAAAAGGTTTTCCGGATGTATCGATTCTTGAACCGCTTTCTGCCGAACTTGAAATTTCCATAACGGAGCTTGTAAAAGGTGAAAAATCGTTGAATAACAGCGAGACCGATTCTGTCGCAAAAGAGATTATTGAAATTTCAAAAAAAGAGATGAAATTTGAAAAAACAAGACAAATTTTCATAATAGTCATATTTCTTGCAACGATTCTGCTGGCTAACGCGTTTATAATTTTTGATGCTGTTTCCGGTTATCAGCGGAATATGGAATTTTCTTTTCCAACATCGAGTGTTATTGGCCTTTTTATGTTTCTTTCAGGCGGAAACGCAGTAGTTTTTGCTCTGTTCAATCTGTTTTTAGGGAACAGATTGGACATCCATAAAGCAATGCAAATCGGTCTTTTCAGCGAAGCCTGCTGCGCCGCTTCAATCTGGATGGGATCAGTTTACGCTGATTACAAAATATCAATCAACGATTTTTCCGCCGTTCTCGATACTGCAAATGCCCATGAAATTTATTCAAGGATGCTGTTCTTAATAACAATTTTAATAAATGTTTTTGCTTATTGGAAAATTGTCAAAAATAAGTAAAAAAAGCCGCCTCTTTCAGGCGGCTTTTTTTATTGCGCAAAATATCATATAAATCGCTGCAATTAATATAAAATAATTTTTTGTTAAAACAGAAATAAAAACAAAAAAAGCAGAAATAACAAATGAAAAAAATCTCGATACTCTTCCGAATATATTTTCAGCTTTTTGCTGAAAATGTTCTTCCAAAACCATTCTCAAAATACTTCCGCCATCCGCTGAAGGAAGCGGAAACGCAGTAAAAATTCCGATTACAAGATTTATATAGCAAAAAAGCGTTTTATTCAAAGCGAAAAACAAAATCGCAAGTAAAAAATTGACTGTAAATCCTGCTGAAAGAACAAAGCATTTTTTCGCCGTATCCAAATTCTCCGGAAGGAGCATTTTTATTCCAAAAAGGTCGAATTTTACGCATCTCGGAAAAGTTTTAACAAGCGTCAATGATAAAAAGTGTCCGATTTCATGTAAAAGCGAAAACAAAACCGCCGCTGAAGCTATCCCGTTTTTATCAATAAGCAAAAACACCGTGAGCACCGCAAAAAAAAGCGGCGAAATCGAAACTTTTGTTTTGAGCACGGTAAAATCCATCAGATATCAAAACACTCCATCGGGTCGATTTCCATGCCGTTTATTATAACTTCAAAATGCAGATGACTTCCGGTTGAACGCCCCGTGTTCCCTGCCTCGCCTATTTTTTCTTCCGCCCGAACAAATTCATTTTCTGAAACGTCTATCATTGACAGATGACAATATTTTGTAAAAAAATCTTTCGAATGTTCAATAATTATATAGTTTCCATAGATATCATCAAAACCGGTTTCTTCAATCCTTCCCGGCCATGCTGCGGTTACGTCGCTTCCCTCTGCTGCCGCAATATCGATCCCGGAATGTCTGTCCTCATTTCCGTTGATCGGATCCGGCCTTTTCCCAAAATCCGATGTTATGTTCCTGCTTTTCAGCGGAAATTTTGCGGCACAGCTTGTTAAAACAGGTGAAAAGGATCTCTTTTCATTTTTGCCGTTTATATTTTCTGCAACAATTTCCGCCGCATAGTTAATATAATCAGCTGCTTTGCTTACAAATTCGGAATAATCGGAAAATGCGGTTATCTCTTTATCAACTCCGACCGTTTTCAAAAGTCTGTTCACGCTTTTATCAAGAAGATTCATGGTTGACGGAAAATAAAAAGCATATACTGAAAATCCTGCAAAAACAGCTGTGAAAATCAACGTTTTAATGATAATATATCTTTTTTTATCTTGATTCTTTTTCAACGTTTTCAGCTCCCCTTTCATTGTTCAAAACTATGAAAGAGGATTAAAAAAAATACCTCCGGCAAAGCCGGAGGTATTTTTAATTATCCGAGAAAACCTATATTACCTTCAGAGGAATCATTTTCATCCTCTTCCAAATCCGGATCAGGAGCCTCTTCACCGTTTCCGTTTTCCGGAATGCTTTCGGAATATTCCGGAGGTTCATAGCTGCTTTCTCCGCTTGTTGACTGGGTTCCATAGCTGTAATTTCCGTTTTTACCGGCAGCATAAAGATAGCTCGAAATGGAATCCGCAATGGCCTCGGCGATATCACGCTGATAGCTGTTTTTAATAAGTTTATAATAATCGGATTCGTTACTTACAAATCCAAGTTCACCGAGAACCGAAGGATATTCCTGAATTCTTGTTACATAATATCTTCCGATCATATCTCCTCTGTCTTTTGTTCCAAGGGCAGACGAAACATTCGAAGAAAAATATGCCGCAAGATTCTGGGAGAATCTTGTGAAATAGTAACATTCTGTTCCGTTACCGCTGCTTGACGTTGCAGAGTTGCAATGGACACTTACAAATACAAGAGCATCCCTTCCGGAAGCATAGGCAACTCTGTCTTCAAGGCTCGGGCGCTGGTTTACTGTATCCATCATATAAACAGTTGCTCCGCGGCTCTGAAGTTCATCTCTGAGATATTTTCCTACCGCAAGGTTGATTTCGTATTCACCGTAATCGGAAAGGAATCCAAGAGCGCCCACACCAAGAGCACTGTGTCCGACATCGACTACTATCGGAACTCCGGAAAGGCTTGAAGTTCCCGTCGGGTTATTAAAACGGAAAACAAGTTTTCCGTCCTCATAATATGCAGTATATCCGAGGAAACCGGATTTTGTGCTTAATTTAAGGCTTAGTTTGGAACTGCTCCACTTTGCAGAATCAAAAAGCGGCGTGCAATTAAGATTAAGATCTCCCGGAACCTCATCTGTATAGAAAAATTCTATCGTAAATTCGCTTGAAGAATATTTCGCAGCATATGCAACCTGTTGTTGCATATCAAACGTTACATAAGTATATCGTTTGTTGGCAGAAACAGTCATATTTGTTATCTTGTTTCCTCCAAGCTCACCGGAAACGGGACTTACATCTTTTGTATATACGCGCTGTCCGGACTGGAGATTATAATAAGTGAAAGTTTTGTCGCCTTCAACATAGGTTATTTCATCGCCTACAACATAATCTCTTGTTCCTTTTGCAAGCGGATAACAGTCATAATCCGAAAGGTCATTAAGAACGTCCGTCGGGAATGTTTCGGCAGATTTTGCAACCACTTCAACAAGGCCGCCTGCTTTTGCTTTTGCGGAAACA
Source organism: Oscillospiraceae bacterium (assembly GCA_045636625.1). Taxonomy (GTDB): domain Bacteria; phylum Bacillota; class Clostridia; order Oscillospirales; family Ruminococcaceae; genus UMGS1668. Next base: position 11,626 of record JAZTXW010000131.1, on the reverse strand, counting down.
GTAACATAAGCCGCTTCTTTTGTTTCTGTGGTACCTTCCCATGTTCCGTTAATAATGATATTTCCTATTCCCTGTTCTTCCGAACCGGAAGCCGGAGCAGAAATCATTCCTGTATAAGTAACATAAGTGGAATCCTGTTCCTCTTCTGTGGAATCATCCGCCTCATTACTTTGTTTAAGAGTAATTGTATTGGAACCAAGAGTTGCCGTAACAACCGAACCTTCGTACGCAAGAGCAGTTACCGTAATGCTCATTCCGCCGCCGACAGTTACGTTTCCAAGAGGAGTAACTTCCTTGAGCACCATTACGTTTCTTGTAATGTTATAAGTAACCGTTTTTTCCTTATGTTCAAATTTAAAAGTGTTAAGGCCGGGAGCAAGTTCCATCGTTAACATAAACGCTCCGTTTGAATCCCGCTTTACCTTTGTTCCGTTCATTGTAAGGTCAAAGTTCACGTCCGAAGCACCCGCAAAAACAGCAACCGTATCATAGGTTGAATACGTAAGCTTTCCGGGACGCGTAAGTTCAAGCTGGGTAAGAAGGAAACTCGGATCAATATTTTCTGTAAGATACTGAACAAGAGCATCCGTGGACTGTTTAGGGTTTTTCTGAAGCGCATCAAGCGAATCAAAAATGCTTCCTTTGAATCCGCTGAGTTTTTCTGCGGAAATAACCTGGTCGGAAAGTTCCGAAGGATCTTCCCAGCCTTTTTCATCCGTACAGGCTTTTGTTGCGTATTGGAAAATATAAAGCGGAACTTTTTCTCCGACAACGCTGTTCCACCATTCCGTATAATCCGCAAATTTTGCAGATTTATTTCCTGTTGCATAATTGCTTTTTACTGCTATAAAATCCGCAAAACCTTCATCCACAAATTTTTTGGTGTTTGCGTAGCCATCCACAAAACTTTCGTACCCGGCTTCCGTTGCGCTTCCCTCTTCAATGGTCAAACTGTTTGCCCAAACAGAATCAACCGCAAGTCCGACCGCTATTGACGGATTTTCCTTTTTAACAGCTTTATATGCGGTTAAAACAGCAGCTTCAACGTTGGAACGAAGATAGTTTTCGTATCCCATACCGCTGCCGTATTTTATATAGTCTTCGTAAACTGCTCCGTTTGATTCGATGGTATATGTGTTGAGCATGATTCCATCGATATCATATTTACTTAAAGCCTTTGCATTTTTTGCAATCTGCTCGAGCTGCTCACTGTCAAGCACGAAAGAAGTTTCAGCTTTACCTTCCGAACCGGTTTTGAGCACGTCAAAAACAACATAGACATAAAGTCCCTCGGCCTTTGCGCTTTCAGCCGCATATGAAAGCACATCCATGCTCATTTTTGCCTGGGGCATTCCTTCCGCGCTATAGAGAACCGTTTCCCCAAATGTCGTTTCAAGGAAAATCGTATTCGCAGAAAGATCTTTTGCCTTAAGAATGGCATCATCAATGGATTTGCTTATATCCGATATGCTCATTCCTTCCTCTTTACAGTAATCGGTTCCCGCTGCAAGAGTTATCGCCATCATTCTTTCCGGTGCGCGAAAAATTACAGGACCTTCAACAATATTTTCAATTTCCGGTTCTTCCGGAACATCAGGAGTTTCCGGTTCCGTGGGACTGATTGTTACATCATTGAGGTCAACATCGCTTTGCTCGGGTGCGACCGATTCGTTTTCTGAAGATGAACTTTCGGAACTTTGCGGAAAATCAAAATTTTCCAATATCTTTTCAACACCGGGAAGACCGCTTTGAAAAGCCGCAAAAACCGCTATTCCGCCGATGACGAATACCAGGCTTAAACTTAACACCGCTGTCATCAGCTTTTTGTTCAAAAATAGTTTTTTCATAAAGTTTTTTCCGTCCTTATCTGATAGGTTTCCCGTGGTTTTAAATTATTTCAAGAAGATTTTCCCGTTCTGCTTTAACGGCGTTTTTCACCGCCGACGCCGGATTATAAAGAGAATCGTAACGATATAACGCAAAGCCGGAATATCTTGTATCGTTCCTTGCTGCGGTTATCTGTCTTGCAATTATATCATTATTGTTGATCCATTCCTTTTTTCCGTTTTCACCGGCATAGGTATCTTCCGCACCGATTTTATAGGCGGCAAGACCGACAATAAGTTCAACGTCGTTTCTTGTGATCATACTGCTGAATTCGGAAAGGACATCGAGATACGGTTTTGTTTTATTATTGAAACCGAAATATATCTGCGGACAGATATAATCAACGTATCCTTTGCTTGTTACCCATGTATAAACATCGCAGTAAAGGGTGTTATAATTCTGATCCATATTTCCCGCAGGGCTTATTCCGAAGCGGCACGAACTGTTTATGGATTTTATTGCGGAATAAACTTCCTTTATGAGGATATTGACGTTCTGTCTTCGCCAATCCGCAAGGCCGAGAGTTCCGCCTTCATTTTTATATTTGTTATAGTAAGTCTTATCGAATGATTCTGCCGTTGTCGGATAAAAATAATCATCGAAATGAATTCCGTCAACATCATAATTTCTTACTATTTCCTCAACGCCGGAAACAATAAGATCAATTACGTCTTCATCAGCAGGATTATAGAAAATTCCGTTTTCGAGGACGATTACTTTTCCGGTATCGAGCCATTTATAAGCCGGACTTGAGTTTGCGATTTTTTCTGTGTTGGAATTTCCTTTTACCCTGTAAGGATTTATCCAAGCTTCGATTTTAAGTCCGGCGGAATGGGCTTCGGAAACCATTATTTCAAGCGGATCGAATCCGGGATCGTTTCCCTCCGTTCCTGTGCAATAGACCGACCATGGGAAAATATCCGAATCATACATTGCATCGCTGTGTGAACGCACATGGACGAAAACGGTGTTGAAGCCGTCCTTTGCAAGATTTCCGAACATTGTTTTTATGCTGCCCGTAAACTGGCTTTTTGTTTTTCCCTGCAGAACCGACTGATATTCAAGATAGGATATCCAGACCGCTTTTGTTTCGCCGGTGGGAATATACGTATTTTCCGCCGGAGTTTCCGGTTCAGAGGAGGAACTTGCGGAAGATTCCGGCTCCGATGAAGGGGATTCCGGAGAACTTTCGGAAGAAGGAGCGCTTGAGGATGATGAAGAACTTGTTTCCGTTTTGCTTTCGGAAGAGGAAGAACTGCTTTCGGCTTTGCTTTCGGACGAAGTTTCCGAAGAAATTTCGCTTCCGGAAGATTCCGGCATGGAAGAACTTTCGCTGCTTTGGCCTATTTCGGAACTTTCGGAACTGCTTTCGGAAGAATTTCCGCCGAGAACGGCTTCGTTTTCGATAATTTCGGGTTCTTCCGAACATGCGGAAACTGACAGAACTATAATTATCGAAAGCAAAAAACAGATTATCCTTTTCATCATCTTCCCTCCTTTTTTATAATATTATAAAAATTTCTTTTAGAAAAACAATGCAATATTCCGAATCGGAAATTATTTCATAACAACGTTTTCTTCGCCGAGGATTTTTGCAAGGCGCTTCGGAACATATCCGTTTTCAAGATTTGTATCGACCCAGAGTTTTGTGGGCGCCTTAACGGTCTTTTTCGTATCCGCAAAATGGATATAAAGCGGCGTAAGACCTTCGAAAACCGCGAGGAACTCCATCGCCTTTTTGTATTCGGCAGAATTTTCCGAAGGAACGCGGATAAAAAGTCCGCTTGCGGAAGGTTTCTGCTGGACCGGTGCAGGATTCGGTACCTGCGCAGGTTCCGGCCTTTGCTGAACCGGAGCGGGTTTTCTCTGGTAACCTGAGTTCTGAGCAAACGGAATCCTCTGCGCTTCCTCGATTGTGAGGAATCTTTCCGCAACGAGCTTTGTTTCCTCGTCCTCTCTTGAAGAAACCCTTGCTTCAACGACAACCGCTTCGTTGACGTTGATTATTCCGCCGCTTTCCTGAAGAATCCTCGGGAAAACAAGAGCCTCAAGGCTTCCGGTGGTATCTTCAAGAGTTACAAAAGCCATTACGTCGTTGCTTTTTGTGGTTTTCATCTTTTTACTGAGAACGATTCCGCAAAGGCGGACACGTTTTTCGCCTTCTTCGGTATTGATCCGTTTTATTTCAAGCACTTTGCTCGCACCGATTTTTTCGATTATGTTATTATACTCATTCATCGGATGACCGGAAAGATAAAGTCCTGTGGTTTCCTTTTCCATATTGAGAAGCTCACGGAGAGAATATTCCGCAAGATTAGGAAGATTATCCTCCTCATCATGCTGTTCCTCAAATCCTCCGAAAAGGCTCATCTGGCCGGAAACGTTTGCTTTCTTTTCCGCATCGATCGAAGAAAGGATGGATTCATAACCGGAAAGCATCTGGCGGCGGTTTGCCCTGAAAGAATCCAGCGCACCGCATTTTATAAGGCTTTCAAGCGTTCTTTTATTAAGTTCCCTGCCGTATGCGCGTTTGCAGAAGTCTGTAAAGCCTTTATACTTGCCATTCATCTGACGTTCGCTTATTATGTCGCGGATAATTCCTCTGCCGAGGTTTTTGACCGCAAGAAGTCCGAAACGGACTCCTTCTCCGTCCCAGATAAATCCGCTTTCGGATTTGTTGACATCCGGTCCGAGGACTTTAAGTCCCATATCCTGGCATTCGCCGATATATTCTATGACTTTATCAGTATTATCGAGAACAGAACTGAGCTGTGCCGCCATATATTCGCCCGGGAAATGGCATTTGAGATATGCGGTCTGATAAGCTACCGTTGCGTATGCCGCCGCATGGGATTTGTTGAAAGCATAGGACGCGAAGGAACTCATCTCATCGAAAATCTCGTTCGCGATTTTTTCCGGAACGCCGTTTCTGACCGCTCCGGGAAGTTCAAGGTTCCCCTCATCATCAAATTTTCCGTGAACAAAATATTCCCTCTCCTGCGCCATAACATCAAGCTTCTTTTTGCTCATAGCGCGTCGAACAAGGTCCGCTCTTCCATAGGAATATCCCGCAAGTTTACGAACAATTTCCATAACCTGTTCCTGATATACGATACAGCCGTAGGTAACGTCAAGAATCGGTTTAAGGAGCGGGGTTTTATATGTAACTTTTTCCGGATGATGGCTGTTTTCAAGATATTTCGGAATGGAATCCATCGGTCCCGGACGATAGAGCGAAATAACTGCCGTAAGGTCCTCGATCGATTTCGGTCCAAGACCCATAAGCACGCTTCTCATACCCGCAGACTCGAACTGGAAAACACCCTGCGCAGCGCCTTTTGTGAGCATTTCATATGTTTCGGGGTCGCCGTCCGGGATTTTTGAGATATCAAAATCCGGAATGCGTTTTCTTACCGCTTTTTCGCAGTCGCTTATTGCGGTAAGGTTTCGAAGCCCGAGGAAGTCCATTTTGAGAAGTCCGAGTTCTTCAAGGGTTGTCATAGTGAACTGTGTAACCACGGATTCATCCGGCTTTGCAACCGGAACAAATTCCGTAACCGGTTCCGGAGCGATTACAACACCTGCCGCATGAATAGAAGAATGGCGGGGCATTCCCTCAACCCTTCTTGCGGTATCGATAAGTTCATATATTTTAGGATCGGTATCATAAAGCGCTTTCAGATCTGCGGAAATAGTCAGCGCCTTTTCAATAGTCATGTGAAGATCTGTCGGAATAAGTTTTGCGACTTTATCGACGTCCTGATAAGCCATTCCAAGCGCTCTGCCGACATCGCGTATTGCCGCTCTTGCTTTAAGAGTTCCGAAAGTGATTATCTGTGCAACATGATCTTCTCCGTATTTTCGGTTTACGTATTCAATAACTTCCTGGCGGCGTTCATAGCAGAAATCTATATCGAAGTCCGGCATCGAAACACGTTCCGGGTTAAGAAAACGTTCGAAAAGAAGATGATATTTTATCGGGTCAATATCGGTTATTCCTATGCAGTAAGCGCAGATACTTCCTGCGCCGGAACCTCTTCCCGGACCTACCGGAATGCCGACACTTTTTGCGTAGTTAATAAAATCATGCACAATGAGATAATAGTTTACGTATCCCATGCGCTCGATTACGCCGAGTTCATAGTTGAGCCTGTCCCAAAGTTCCTGATCAGGATTATTTCCGTAACGGCGGTAAAGGCCTTCCTTGCACATGCTTTCAAAATACTCGACGTTATCTCTTCCGTCCGGTACTTCAAAAGCAGGAAGTTTCGTATGGCCGAACTCAAAATTCATATTGCAGCGGTCTGCAATTTTCTGAGTATTTTCGATTGCTTCCGGAACAAATGAAAAAATCTCACGCATTTCATCTTCGGATTTTACGTAAAATTCTTCCGTTTCAAAAGCCATATCGTTATCTTCGTTAACGGTATGGTTCGTTCCGATGCAAACAAGAACGTTCTGCATTTTTGCGTCGTCCTTGTTGATATAATGACAGTCGTTGGTCGCAACAAGCGGGATTCCTGTTTCCTTTGAAAGTTTTATAAGGTTCGGAAGAATCCTTTTCTGGTCCGCAAGGCCGTGGTCCTGAATTTCAATAAAATAGTTGTTTTCTCCAAAAATTTCGCGATATTCAAGCGCAACCTTTTTTGCTGTTTCGTAATCGTTCTGTGTAAGATTACGCGGAATTTCTCCCGCAAGGCAGGCGGAAAGCGCAATAAGTCCTTCGTGATGCTTGCGGAGAAGTTCTTTATCAACACGGGGTTTTTTATAAAAACCTTCGGTAAAACCGGAAGAAACGAGTTTTATAAGATTTTTATATCCGGTATTGTTTTCACAAAGAAGAACAAGATGATAGCTCCAGTCCATCATATGCTCTTTGCTGAAACGGGAACGGTTGGCAACATAAACTTCGCATCCGATTACCGGTTTTATTCCGTATTTATTTGCTTCACGGTAAAAATCAATTACACCATACATTGCACCGTGGTCAGTTATGGCAACAGCAGTCTGGCCCAGTTCCTTAACACGCGGAATAAGTTTTTTTATTCTGCATGCACCGTCGAGCAGACTGTACTCCGTATGGAGATGAAGATGTGCAAAGCTCATGTTTTCCTCCTTGATTTTTTATGTAAGTTCAGGTTCCTCCTGATGAACGGTCATTCCGTGGCGGAGCCAATCCCCTTTGAGATATTTTACGATAAAAATTATAGCTTTAAGAAATTCATCACTGCAAACTATTGCCATTACAAGAAGCGGATCAAGTTTAAGCAAAAGTCCGCAAACCGCACCGACAATACCTTTCATGATAATTACGGAACCAACGTCAATTTTTGCAACAAATCCGGTATCTCCGCCTGCGCGAAGAACTCCCGCGCCAAGGTTCCAGCTCATTCCATAGCAAACGTCAATATATGCACAAACCAGAAGCATGCTAAGAATATAGTTTGCCGTTGTTTCGGAACAAACAATAAATCCCGGAGCAAAAGGTCTTATGACCATAATGATCGCGGCCATGAAAATTCCTACACCAAGACCGCCCAGAACAAAGAATTTACTCCATTTCTTTGCTTCCTGGTCTTTTCCTGCTCCTATCATATTTCCCATAAGAATAAGCGAAGAGTTTGAGAAACCGCACATTGCAACGGTTGAAAGGTCAAGAATTACAAGAACGAGGCTGTATGCGGCAAGGAATTCCTTGCTGTACTGACCGAGAATCGCGGACTGCATGGTCATTCCGAATCCCCAGATAAATTCGCTGAAGAAAACCGGGATTCCAAACTTCAGGAAAGAAGGGATATACTGTCTTGTTTTCGCAAAAATATAGTGCATTCTGAAATTTATCCTGTGCTCAAACTTATACATATAAACGAGCACAAGAGTAAGTTCGACCGTTTTGCTTATTGCGGTGGCTATTGCCGCACCGGCAACTTCAAGCCTTGGAGCACCGAGATTTCCGTAAATGAGCACCCAGTTGAGCACAAGGTTTGTAAGGCACGCGGTAGTATAAACAACAACGGATATTTTTACATCGTGAATTGCGCGGAGATTTGAAAGGAAAGTGGTTGAAATTGCCGGGAACACATAGAACCAACCCATAATTCTAAGATATTCGATTCCGTATGCGATAACTTCCGGATCGCTTGCGAATATCCTCATAACGACCTGCGGAACCGTAAGGGTTATGGAGGAAAGCAGCAATCCTGCAATAACATTTATTTTCATTGCAAGGCCTATCATATCCCTGATAGGATCGATTTTCTGCTGTCCCCAATATCTTGCGGTGATTACAACAGTACCCATACTGATTCCCCATACAAACATATTGAAGAAAAGATACAGGGAGTTCACCTGATTAATAGCTCCGAGCTGGGCTTCTCCGACAGAGCCGATCATTATTGTATCAAGCATATTGACCAGAACGCTTACAAAGTTCTGGGCAGCAACCGGAATTCCGATTTTAAACATTTGCTTGATTAATTCTTTTTTTGTATACATCTGTTCCATTTTAATCAATTTTTCCGTTTCTTAACGCATTTGCGATTTCGCCGATTTTTTTAAGTCTGTGGTTAACTCCGGAACGCGAAAGCGGAGGTTCAACCGTTTCACAAAGTTCACGAAGCGACATTTCAGGATTTTCAAGACGGAGTTTTGCGACCTGCAAAAGTTCTTCAGGCAAAAAACTTTCGTCCTTTTTTTCAAAGATATACTTTATATCTTCCACCTGCTGCATGGAAGCATTGAGGGTTTTGTCCATGTTTGCGTTATCGCAATTCATTCTGCGGTTTACCCTGTTTTTTATATCTTTTTCAATTTTGATATTCATCATTTCAAGCGAAGACATCATTGCACCGATATAAGTTATCATGTCTTCGATATTTTCGCTTTCTTTGTAATAAACTATGTAAGCTCCCCTTCTGACGGTGCTTTTCGGCTGCGGAAGAACTTCTCCTATAAGTGTCGAAAGGTCCTTGCAGAGGTTCATGTAACTTACTCCGAACTCAAGATGATATTCCTTATGCGGATCGGTAAGGCTTCCGCATACAAGATAGGCTCCTCTGAGGAAAAACGGAACGTCCTCTTCGTTTTCTATGTTTGCGCGGTTTATCCTGAGGCTTGGTTCTTTCGGAGCATGGTAAAAAGTTTCAAGAATTTTTCTTCTTTCTGAAGCTTTTTCAATACTGACTTTATATAAAGTTCCTCTTGCTCTTTCGTGGAAAACAATTTTTGCGGAAATTCCGCAATGGGTTGCAAGCGCTTCCGCAAAAAGTCTTGCTGTCGGTTCATGAACAACCGCAAAGCTTATTTCATCAACGCTGAATTTATGAGAAAAAAGCAGGAACCCATAAAGCAGTGCATGAAGCGCACTTTCCTGCTCTGGAACATCTTTGCAAAGCTCGTCTTTTAAATTTGCCGCAAAAGACATTTTTTATTTTCCGCCCTTTCGTTTATATTATCCTAAAATTTCGACTTCGGGTTCAAGGAAAAAGCCCGTATCGTTCTTTACTTTTTCCTGAACGTCTTTAATAAGCTGAAGAACATCCGCACAGGTTGCTCCGTCTGTATTAACAACAAATCCGGCATGCTTGGTGCTGACTTCCGCTCCGCCTACCCTATATCCTTTAAGTCCGCATTGGTCAATAAGCGCGGAAGCAAATGCTCCTTCCGGACGTTTAAAAGTGCTTCCTGCGGAAGGTTTATCCATTGGCTGCTTATCAAAACGGCGACCGAGAAGATCATCCATTTTTGCTTTTATTTCAGTTTTGTCGCCTTTTTCAAGTTTAAATGCTGCGCCTGTAATAAAATATTCTTTGGCGCTGTATGCGCTGTGGCGGTAACTCATCATAAGCTCTTCACCGGTGAATCTTCCTGCTTTTCCGTTTTTATCAACATGGTCGGCATAGAGAATAACATCTTTGATTTCTCCGCCGTATGCACCTGCATTCATAAAAACCGCTCCGCCGACGGAACCGGGAATTCCGTACGCAAATTCAAGGCCTGTAAGTCCGTTTTCAAGAGCAAAATTACAAAGAGCCGCAAGACCCGTGCCTGCTTCGCAATAAACGGTTTCCTCATCAATAAGTTCAATTTTTCCAAAATCATTTCCGAAATACATTACAACGCCATCGATTCCGTCGTCGGAAACAAGAACATTTGAACCTTTTCCGAGCGGAAGAAGCGGAATATTGTTTTCACAGCAGAAATTTACGATTGCAGAAATCTGTTCGGCACTGTCCGGTTTTACAAAAATTTCGGCAGGACCGCCGATTTTGAAGGAGGTGTGTCTTGAAAGAGCTTCCTGCTCAAGATATTTTATTCCGTGTTTTTCGGCAAATTCAAAAAAAGCCTTTTTGTCCAAACTCTCTTCCCCCTTACCAGTCAAGTCCGTAATAAGAATCCCATTCGCCGAGATCGTCGTCAAAATCCCAGGAAGGCATACTGAGTCTTTCCATAAGTTCAAGTGCGGCGTTGTTGCCCATTCTCTTCTGACGGTTATTCATCGCGGCAACTTCAACAATTACCGCAATATTACGTCCCGGCTGAACAGGAATTGTGTAAAGCGGAACATCAACGTCAAGGATCTTTGTATATACGTCCTCTGCACCCATGCGGTCATAAACTTTATCGTTATCCCAGGGTTCAAGATTGATTATCATATCGAGTTTTGCGCTCTTTTTTACCGCACCCATACCGAAAAGATTACGCGCATTGATAATTCCGACTCCGCGAAGTTCCATAAAATGGCGGATATTTTCCGGAGAGGTACCGACAAGGCTTCGATTTGAAACCCTGCGGATCTCTACCGCATCATCGGCAATAAGGCGATGTCCGCGCTTTATAAGTTCCATCGCAACTTCTGACTTACCTACTCCGCTGTCGCCGTAAAGAAGAACACCTTCGCCGTAAACTTCAACAAGAACGCCGTGTCTGGTAACACGTTTTGCCAAAGCAACACTCAAAGTCTGGGTAATTCCGGCAACAAATTCCGAAGTCATTTCTGAAGTGCGGTAAATAGGAACGTTATATTTTTCAGCAAGGGAAAGAAATTTTCTGTCAACAGTCAGATTCCATGTAATTACAATTACCATCGGTTTTTTGGAAAGAAACTCATCAAGAGCCTCATACATTTTTGCACCGAGATTTTTAAGATAACTGTATTCCGTTTTTCCGATAATCTGCACCCTTAAAGGGTCAAAAAGGTCATAGAATCCAGCAAGCTGAAGACCCGGACGGTTAACTTCATTGGTGCTGATTTTTATGTCGCTGATATCTTCCGGCGCCCATATTTTTTCGAGATTGAATTCCTTTACAATTTTTGTGAATTTTACGCTGTAATTAGAAGCCATAAAATACGCCTCCTATTATTTATATAATAAACCAAGTTTATTATACTATAAAAAAGACCAATATTCAATAATTCGGTCCATCATTCTTGTTCTTTTTTTGTAAAAAAAGAACAAATACAAAAAGCGCCGTGCTCGAAAAATGAGCACGGCGCTTAATTATCACATTAAAAATCGGATTAATCTGATGCTAATGCGGTTTTTTCTTCCTCAACTGGGAAAGAGAAAATTATATTTACCGAGAATTTTCGTATGTAGTTCGCGTCAACAGCGGTTATTCTTCCGTCACCGTCAACGTCGCCGAGAGAAATCTGCTGTTCCGTGGGAGCGATCAGCTTTGCCGCAACAAGGCGCACATAATAAACATCCATTACGTTAACATTTCCGTCGAGGTTGAT
>JAZTXW010000130.1:0-14080 GCA_045636625.1 Oscillospiraceae bacterium | reverse complement strand
AAAAGGTGACGAAACCGGTAAGGCCATTGTTGAACAGTATATAAGCTATCTTGCAGACGGGATCTCCGGCATCGTAAATATGTTCCGTCCGGAAGTTATAATCCTTGGCGGAGGAGTATCCAACCAGGGGGCCTCCCTTCTTGACCCGCTTAACGAAAAGGTTGCAAAACTCTGTGTTGCAAGTGATTCCATCGAACCTCCGAAGGTTGTAAAAGCATCCCTTGGTAACTCCGCCGGAATCATCGGCGCAGGACTTCTCGGTTTCTGATAATAAGCAAATAAAAAGAGCCCCTTTTGGTAAAAAGGGGCTCTTTATTATGCAAAAAATCAAAAAAACACCGTGCTTTTGATGAGCACGGTGTTTTTATTATACGCTTATGAAATCAGCGAATGATTTTGCCTTCTTTGAGAATTGCGCGAAGTTTTTCAACTGCGGCTTTTGCTTCTACAACGAATTCATCGGCAACGCCTTCATCGGGGTTGATTTTACGAATCTGGGATTCGATGTAATCAACGGTTTTGATCATAGCGGTAGCGTTTTCAATCTGATCTTCAATTCTGAGCATTTTAATATCCTCCAGACATAATTAGATACATATATTATATCATGCTTTTTCAGAAAATGAAAGATGTAAAACCTCTTTTTTAAAAAATATTTTCGCTTATTCAACAGATTTAAGAGATTCCACCATGCTTATTTTTTTAAGTGTGAAATGCATGATCCCGTTTACCGCAAAAGTGAACAGTATTGTCAGCGCAAAAGCACCCGCATAGCACCACCAGGTCAGGTTTTCGATAAACAGCAGTTCGTCCGACTGGATTGAACCAAGCACAAAAATATAAAGTTTTTCGCCAAGGAAAAGCCCCACAGCCGCACCGAGAAGCGAAAGTATGATATTTTCCCGGAATACATAGGAATCAACTTCCGCATTATAAAATCCAAGAACTTTTATCGTCGCAATCTCGCGGATACGCTCCATTATATTTACGTTTGTAAGGTTATAAAGAACGATAAAGGCAAGAGCCGCCGCACAGAAAATTATCAGCACAACAACATAGTTAAGGTTGCTTATCGTTTTGTCAAATTCATCCATATCATCTTTTGAAAAAGAAACAGCCATAACGCCTTCTTTTCCGATAAGCGTTTCAGCAAGGGCGCTGCGGTTTTCTTTGCTTTCATCGGTCATGGCACCGAAAATCGCGTTCTTTTCCGGAATCTCTCCGGAAAGTTCTTCATAAAGTTCTTCGGAGATATAGATGAAATGCATGGCATAATGTTCCGAAACCGCCGAAATTTCCGCCGTGAATTCCTTTCCGTCGCACGAGAAAGTTATCACATCCCCGGCGGAATATCCGAATATCTGTGCAAATCTTTGTGTAACGATTATGCCCTCATTGTCAGCAGCTATCTTTTCACCGGTTTCATAATCTCTGAGATGTATGAATTCTGCAAAACTTTCGTTATCGTCAATACAAATAAGGTTGGTATTTCCGATTCTTTTGTGTTCAGCGGACATAACATAGGCGGAAAAGCTGTTTTCAATAAGGTCGCTGTTTTCCGTTTCCTCATAAATTTCAGCAATACTTTTTTCCCCGGCGTTTCTGTCAAGGCTTATGATAACGTCATAATTGAAAATTTCCTGATACTGTTTTTCAAGAATCACCGAAAGGGTTGAATAAATTCCGAATCCCGTCAGGGTTAAAGCGGTACAGCCCGCAATTCCGAGAATCGTCATAAAAATTCTCTTTTTGTATCTGAAAAGATTTCTTACGGTCACCTTACGGTTAAAACTAAGCTTTTTCCAGATGAACGGAATGCGTTCAAGAAGCACTCTTTTTCCGTTTTTCGGGGGTTTTGGACGCATAAGCTCTGCAGGATTTTCCCGAAGTTCGGAATATCCGACTATCACGACCGCAAGCGTTGTGCAAAGGATACAGACCGCAACCGCTGCTGCCCATGTTCCGAACATCGGAACAAACTGCAGCTCCGGAAGAATAAACATCATTCCGTATGCGTAATAAATTATTACGGGGAAAACAAAAACACAGACCGCAATTCCGAAAACAGAACCGAAAATGCTTGCAAAAGCGGCATATACAATATATTTGAGAATTGCGGAACCTCCGCCATAGCCAAGAGCCTTGAGAGTTCCCGTTTCGGTACGCTTTTCCTCAACCATTCTTGTCATTGTCGTCAGACAGACAAGCATAGCCACAAGGAAGAAGAAAATCGGAAAAGCTTTTCCTACATTGTCAACAATGGCCGCGCTTGATTCAAAACTGCTGTATTTGGGATTATCGTTTCTTGTAAAAACGTACCATTCCGGTTCTTTCAGTTCATCAAGTTCTTTTTCGGCATCGGCAATATCATTTTTTGCGTCGCCGAGTTCGGTTTCCGCTTCCGCTTTTTCCTCTTCAAATTCCGCAAGACCTTCGTAGTAATCGCTCCAGCCGTCGGAAATTTTTTGTTCCGCGTCTTTTATTTCATAGGCGGCATCCAAAAGTTCCCGCTCTGCTTTTATAAATTCCTCTTCCGCGCGGATTTTTTCTTTTTCAAGTTCCTCTCTGCCTTCCTCAAGCTCTTTTTCCGAAGATACAAGTTCTTTTTTTGCTTCCGCAAGGGTTTCTTCGGCGGCAGAAAGTTGTTCGTATCCGTCGATAGCGGTCTCGAGCTGCGCAAGCTGGGATTCCATTTCGGCGATCTGATCGTCAATTCCCGGAATGATGCTCATGATTCCGAGCATCACCTCAAGAAGATCCCTTGTCAGGTAAAGTTCGCTGACGGTCATTCCCTGTTCCTCAAGTCCCGCCTCAAATTCCGCAAGACCCCGCTCATATTCCTCAAGACCTTTTTGATATTCTTCCCAGCCTTCGGAAATCATTTTTTCGCCGTCCAAAAGCTGTTTTTCGGCGTCGGCAATTTCCTGTTCAAAAAGGATCTTTCCGTCCTCAAATTCTTTAAGTCCGCTGTAATATTCCCTTCGACCGTCGGAAAGTTCCTTTTCTCCGTCGGAAAGCTCCTCAAAAGCTTCCTCAAGTTCCTTTCCCGCATCGGCAAGCTCTTTTTCCGCTTTGCTGATTTCTTCTTTTGCTTCGTTTATCTCGTCAAAAGCATCTTTTTTAATTTCATCAAGGCGGAGTTTTTCCCGGCTTTCGGCAACCTTTTCAAAATCTTCCGAAGCGATTTCAACCGCGGATTCATATTCTTCCGAAAAAGCATAGACTCCGTATGTGGAATCAAGAGTAATATATACCTCGGTGTAAACTTCCATACAGAAGTTTTCCTCCGGAACCATAACGAACATATCCGCGCTTCCGTCGCCTATTACCGCGGTTCCCCTGTCAAAAGCAACGTATTGCGGACTCATCGCAATACCTACAACTTCAAATTCAGTATTTATAACGCTGTCGCCTATGGGATCTTCCGGATCCGTTGTATAAATTTTTATGGTATCACCTATTTTATAATTGACCGGCACCTGGGAATTGTTTTCCGCAACACATTCCCCCGCCTTTTCCGGAAGTCTTCCTTCAAGAAGCACCGGAGTGTTGACTCCGGAATCCGGATATGCCATAAGTTTTGCAATAATTCCGCTTCCGGCGGAATCCTCAACAAAAACGTCTTTTGAATAGGAAGGATAGAGATCTCTTATCCCTTCTGTTTCCGCTATGGCGGAAACATCTTCCTCGCTGAATCCATAGGTTGAAACAAGGCGGATATCCATAAGATTCTGTTCCGTCACATATTTGTTCTGGCTGAACATCATATCCGGGCAGGTAACTTTAAGTCCCGCAAAAAAGCCCGCGCCAAGGGCTATTATCGCGAATATTGAAAAAAATCTGCTTTTTGAACCCTTTATCTCTCTTAAAACGTCTTTTAACAGCGCCGATTTCAAAAAACTTACGCCTTCTTCCCCAAAAAATAAAATCCGTGCGGAAAAATTCCGCTTATATTTGTAAAACCTGCAATTTTATGGTATTATAAGCTATACACTATTGATTTTTTTATTTTATTTAATTATAATTCTTTTTAAGTTATTCGTTATTATACACCTTTTTTTAAAGTAAAACTACAATATGGAGAGCTTTTTTTATGAAACTCATCGGTTTTTATAATTATACTGTAATTCTGACTTATATGGGCGCCGCTGCCGCCGTTTGCGGAATTTTCTTTTCCGTTTCCGGTTTTCCTTTCTGGGGTGTGATCTGCCTTCTCTTTGCGGGTCTTACCGATATGTTTGACGGCAAAGTCGCTTCCACCATGAAACGCAACGAAGCGGAAAAATCTTTCGGAATTCAGATAGATTCCCTTTGCGACCTTATAAGCTTCGGCGTACTCCCTATTGCGATAGGATACGGTCTTGGTCTTTCCGGCGGATTTTTCTATGTTTCCGCCGTTATCTATCTCCTTTGCGCAATAATCCGACTTGCTTATTTTAACGTTGACGAAGCGCAGCGCCAGAAAAACGAAACCGGAAGAAGAAAAATTTATTATGGTCTTCCCGTAACTTCCGCCGCAATCCTTTTCCCTCTTTTATACGGTCTTGAATCCGTCCTCGGTGCCGCAATGCCGATAATCTATCAAATCATGCTTTATGCTGTTGCCGCAGCATTTATCCTTAAATTCAAACTTGCAAAACCCAATAAAAAAGGAATCCCGCTTCTTGTTCTCGGCGGAATCGTAATCATGATCCTTGTTATAATCAACGGACTTTGATTTTTTGGTTAAAACTTCTCCTTCGGGAGAAGTTTTTTATTTGTAATAATTAAAATAAAAACTTTAACCAAACTGGTTTCACATTGTAACCAAAGTGAAAATATATCATCACAAACTCATCACAAAGCACAGGTATTATATAACCAGAGCAAAAAAGAGCAAAGATGTTAGTTTCCGAGCAATTCTAACAGCTGAAATCACGGCGAGTCGAAAGACCCGCCGTTTTTTTATTTTAAAATCCGAAAAACGGAATCATGGGGCGGATGTTATCCGCCCGTTTTTTTATTCCGGTTATTCCCGAACCATATAAAAAAGGCGTTCTTCTTTATGAAGTACGCCTTAACAAACGGATCTTTAAATTGATATTATGGAAGATCAGAATCCGAGAGGTCCTGCGCCGATGATTCCCGCAGAGTTTCCGAGGGAGGCTTTTACAACTTTCGGAGCTTCAATGGTTTCGCTTGCTACACAAAGTTTTGCAACTTTTTCGTTAAGCGGATCAAGAAGGGAGGCTCCCTGGTTGGAAACTCCACCGCCGAGAATAATTACTTCCGGGCGGAACATATTTACAATGCCGGAAATTCCGTCTGCAAGATAATCGATATACTGTTCAACAACGGCTTTTGCGGTTTCGTCGCCCTGTTCGGCAGCATCAAAAGCGGTTCTTCCGCCAACATTGGCAAGGTCGCCTTCGCAAAGTTCCCAGATAAGGGATTCGGGGTGTTTTTCCGCCGCTTCGCAGGTTTCGCGTTTAAGAGCGTTTGCGCTTCCGTAAACTTCAAAACAGCCTTTTTTGCCGCAGGCGCACTGGACACCGTTATGAACAAGCGGAATATGTCCGTATTCGCCGCCGAAACCGTTGAATCCCGGGAAAAGTTTTCCGTCGGCAACTGCGCCGCCGCCAATTCCGGTACCAAGAGTGATCATTATAAGGCTTTTATACTGTTTTCCGGATCCGGAATAATATTCTCCCATAGCGGCGCAGTCCGCGTCGTTTCCAAGGAATACCGGAAGCCCGATTTTTTCTTCAAGGAACGGGACCGCATCAACATTATGCCAGTTGATGTTTGCTGCAAGAATTACCGGACCTTTGGGTCCTTTTATAAGACCGGGAATGCCGATTCCGACAAAAACGATATTTTCTTTTTCAATTCCGCATTCATCAATGCATTTTTTGGTGCCTTCTGCCATCTGGGCAAGAAGAGCAGCGGGGTTTTTGTTATCTTCGACCGGAACGCTTGTTTTAAAAACAAGTTCGCCTTCTTCGCTTACAATACCGATTCCGATATTGGTTCCGCCAAGGTCGATAGCTGCTGAATATTTCATACTGCACACTCCTCAAAGAAATTTATTCATAGAAAATATTGCGGCGGCGGTGGACATGAACACTCATAACAAGTCCTATGCCGAGATAAGTTATTGAAATTGAAGTTCCGCCCGCACTCAGCAGCGGAAGGGTTATACCGATTACCGGAAGAACGCTTATGCACATTCCGATATTGATCGCGCACTGGAAAAGGAACATTGCAAAAACGCCGTAACAGATATATGCTCCAAGGGGATCAAGGGCATTTTTTGCGTTATACATGGAACGGAAACAGATTCCGAAAAGAAGGGAAAGAACGGTAAGCGCGCCTATGAATCCAAGGGCCTGGCATATAAACGAAAAGACAAAGTCATTATGCATTTTCGGTACATACCAGTAATCTTCCCGGAAAAGTCCTTCTCCCTGAAGCTGTCCAAGACCGATGGAAATTCTGCTGAGCCTTTGCTGATAGTCCGCACCAAGAGGATCCGCATATTCCGTAAAATAAACCGCAAGAAAACGCTTTCGCTGGTCATCCGTTAGGAAATATTGCCAGACTATCGGAACCGCCGCGGCCACAACTGGAATTGCCGCAACTATGTATTTCCAGCTTAATCCCGCGGCAAAAAGCATGGTAAGGAAAATGAAGAAGAAAACAAGCGCGGTTCCGTCGTCGCCCTGAAAATGTATCAGTACTACCGGAAAGGCACCGTGGAGTCCGACCAGAAGAAGGTTCATGGGGCTGTTGACCTGTCCGTAAACCTTTGAAAGGTGGTACGCAAAACTTAATATAAAACAGATCTTCATAAGTTCGGACGGCTGGAAAGTAAGTCCGAAAGGAAGACGCAGCCACGCTCTGTCATCTATCGTTTCGTCAACCTGCATACCTATGAAGAAAGTCAGTATTACGAGAAATATCGAAACAGGAACATAAAGCTTCCAGAGTTTTGCCATAAGATGATAATCTATATTTGAAATTATTATTGCGGCGGTAAGCCCAAGCACCGAAGCAATGACCTGAACAAGCGCAACCCTTTCCGTTATTCGAAGGGTAGCGGCCTGGTTCGATTCAACAAGAGAATACTGACAGAGGATACCCGTTAAAGAGATTGCGACACAGAAAAAGAGAAGCAGTTTATCCGCCGCGGTAAAATATTTTTTTATATATTCGCGGAACTTTCTCATCGGCATCCTCCTTTCACATTAAACATTTATATTTTATAATACCATTATAACACGGATTTGTAAACTGTGGTTAACTTCATGTTAACAAAGTTTTTTGTTTTGCTTTGCTTTTTAAAATTAAATCCGGGCAAATTTTTATCCGCTATTGAAAAAGACCGCGGATTTTGTCATAATTAGGACAAAGGAGGGATCGGCCATGATATACTTTTTATCAAAAATTGCGTTCACAATGCTTTTCTGCGCCTTTGCGGCCGCGTTTCTCCGTCCCGAATTTTCCGTTGTTTTTGCGGTGCTTTTCATTTTTTGTTCTTTTGTTTTTCTGCTCTTCGGAAAAAACTTTTACCGGGTTTCAGCCTTTTTTATTGCTGCCGCTCTCGGTTGCGGACTGACCGCGTTCCGTATCTGCAATGAAATATATCCGGTAGCGGCTCTTGACGGTTACAGCACCGAAATAACAGGAAAAGTAACCGAAGTTTCCGCCGCCGGCGGAAACCCCGTATTTACGGTGAAAACCGATTCCATCGGAATCGAAGGCGCACCCCAGGAAATAACCCTCGGTCTTTCCGGCTGGGGAGAAAATTCTGCAGAACCTTTCGATCTTATCAGATGCAGCGTCACATTCCGTGTATATTCCGAAGAAGATTTCAGCGAACTTATGACCAACCGTTCAAAAGGTCTTTCAATATATGCATATCTTGATTCTCCCATTGAAATAACCGGAAGGGAGGAAGAATCTCCCGCATATTATATTCATCTGATACGTCAAAAAATCTCATCGGTGATTTACAGATTTTTTATGGATTGGCACGCTCCCTTTGCCGAGCAAATACTAATCGGCACAAGGGGCGAACTTGAGCATAAAATCACTTCCGCGTTCCGAAAAAGCGGAATGAGCCATATTCTTGCGATTTCCGGAATGCATCTTGTCATCATAACGGGCGTTATTGAAAGATTTTTCAGCTTTTCCGGAGGAAATAAATCAAAACCTAAAACAAAATATTTGTTTCTTATTGTATTCACCGCGGCATACATGCTCATCGGCGGTCTTGGAATGTCGCTTGTCCGCTCCGGTCTTATGCTCATTGCGCGCTATTTTTCAAAACTTTTCCTTTCCGGTTCCAAAAATTTCGACAACCTCGGAATCGCTGTTATTGTGGTGCTCATTTTCGATCCTCTTGCCGCCTGTGACGCAGGTTTTCTGATGTCAGTTTTCTCCTGCGGAGCAATTTTCCTGTTCGGAATTTCTCTTTCGGAGTATATTTCCGGTCTTTTGAAACTTGGAGAGCATTCAAAATCAAAATATATCGTTGATGCCTTCTGTGTGAGCACGGTGGCTTCTCTTGCTGTTCTTCCCGTTTCCGCTTTTGTGTTCAGGGAGATCTCTCTTGCCGCGCCTTTTTCAAATCTTTTTGCCGGATTTTTTGCTCAGCATTCCATAATTTTCAGTTTCCTTACTGTTTTGACAGGATTTTTCCCGTTCCTGAGCTTTGTTTCCGGCGGAACGGCATCTGTCGCAATGCTGTGCAACAGCATCCTGCTCAAAATTGCGGAATTTTTTGCCGGATTTTCTTTCTTTTATATCGAAGCCGGGGATATCTGGTTCTTCGTGTGGATAATCGGTGCGGCCGTGCTCATATTCGTACCGATGATGTGTTCCGGAAGTTTCCGCTACATCCGTCATTCCGTTCTTATGGCGGCTTTCGTTCTTCTTGCCGGGGTCCTTCTTGACATTATCTTCTTTTCCGGAGTTTCCGAAATAAAGATAACCGCTCTTGAGCACGGAACCGCAATTTCCTGCACAAAGGACGGCGAAACGGTGCTCATCACCAGATCTCTTGCTTCCGGCGACCGATTTGAGCTTGGCCGTGACGCAGCCGATTATTCCGTTTTTGTAAGTATTGATGCTTCTTCCGACGCTGCCGAGCACGATTTTACAAATTCCTTCAGCCCCGGACTTGCTCTTTTGAGCGGAATTGATACTCCGGAGCGCTTTGACTTTGCTTCTGCCCTTTCATCCGGAACAATTTCGCTTTCCGAAAATGAAAGTATAACAATTGATACGGAAGGCGCCGTTTCTTTTGAAACAAACAGCGTTACCCTTCTATACATTTTCGGAGAATGTGATATAATGGAGATTGAACCGAAGTTCCGCCGTCCGGATATTCTCATTCTTGACGGTGTTTCTCCTGAAAAATATCCCGCTCTTCGGAGCGATTATCTTATTCTTCGCAGAGCCGGCGGTTTTTACAGCGGTTCACGCGAAATAATAACTCTTAAAGACGGCGGAATTTCGTTTTTCGCCTATGAAGGAAATTTAAGGAAAGGATGGCCGGTCGAATGATTTTTAAAGATATGGAAGAAGTCCGAAGACATATCCGGATCGGCGTTCCGCTTCCCTGTTATTTTATCGGAGGCGCGGACGATCTTCGTAAGCGCGCCCTGGTAAATAAGATCACATCCGTGACCACCGAAGGCGGAACAGGTTTTGACAGCCACCGCTTTTCCGGAAATGTTTCCGCCGATACAGTCGCGGATGCGGCTTTCGAAATCACGTTCGGCGGCGGAAGAAGATGTGTCGTCTGTGAGGATCTTCCTTTCGGAAGCATGGGCGAAAATGAATATAAGAAATTTGAACAGCTTATAAAAGAAGTTTCCGAAATGGGCGGTTCAACGGTTCTTGTTTTTGCTTTTTATTCCGTTTCAACCGAACCGAAAAAAAGTTCCGAAAGCGAAGGCGGCTCCGGAAAGAAAAACCGCATCGAATCTCTTAAAAAGCTGATAGACAAAGTTTCCGGCGGCGTTATAAATTGCAGCACACCCACCCCCGCGGAACTTTGCACCATGATAGAAAAAACCTGTTCAAAATACAAATGCAGTATTCCCCGCGATCTTTGTTCATATATGATCGAACGCTGCGGAAACGATTCCGCTCTTCTTTCAAACGAAGCAAGAAAAGTTGCCGAATACAGAGGCTCCGGAATCATTACAAAAGCTGACATCGACCTTATGACCTGTTCCACCCCGGACGCAAAGGTTTTTGATCTTTTCACAAAAATTTCCGCAAAGGACAGAAACGGAGCTTTTTCCGTTCTTCAGGAGCTTAGGGAAATGGGCGAACCAGCAAACCTTGTTCTGAGCATTCTCTCTGCCTCTTACGTCGATATTTTCAGGGCAAAAGCTGCCCGCTCCGCCGGAAAAACAAAGAAAGATATCGCTTCGGATTTTTTAAAAAGCTATCCGCCCAAGCGCCAGTTCATTATTGACCGGGCTCTTTCTTCCGCAAGCAGATATTCTTCCGAAGCGCTTCTTCAGTGCATCGACGTTCTTTTAAGCGCCGACCAGCGCATGAAAACCACCGGAAGCGACGGCGACATAATCCTTGATGAAACCGTCGCAAAACTTTTTTCTATAAAATGAAAGAGGATTCATGGAAAATTCACAGAAACGTATTAAAATAAAGGAAACCATTATCGTTGAAGGAAAATACGATAAGATCCGTCTTGCTCCGCTTTTTGACGCAAACATAATCGAACTCGGTGGCTTCAGGATATATAACAACAAAGACCGCCTTGCGCTTATCCGGAAACTTGCGGATAAAAACGGAATAATCGTTCTTACGGATTCGGATTCCGCAGGCTTCAGGCTTAGGCACTATCTTTCTTCCGCAATTCCCGGAGAAAAAATAAAATACGTTTTTATTCCGGATGTTTGCGGAAAAGAAAAACGCAAAACAAAACCCGGAAAAGAAAATCTTATCGGTGTTGAAGGCATGACCACCGAAGTTTTGCTCGAAGCTTTTAAAAAAGCCGG
The DNA here is from genome assembly GCA_045636625.1 of Oscillospiraceae bacterium. Classification (GTDB taxonomy): domain Bacteria; phylum Bacillota; class Clostridia; order Oscillospirales; family Ruminococcaceae; genus UMGS1668. Next base: position 3,062 of record JAZTXW010000130.1, on the reverse strand, counting down.
AATAGACCCGGAAACGGGTTCCGGAGAACGCACCGAACCGTTAAGCAAAGCCTATCTTTTTGAACTTGGCCTTTCCGGAAAGGAAAATTCCGCCTTTCTTCGAAAAAAACTCTGCGAATATTATTCACTCCCCAAAATGCTTTCCGCAAATTCCCTTGCGGAGATTCTTCCGGTAATAACGGACGAAGCGGAGCTTATTTCCGCCATTGAAAAAATATCAAAAAACTGAAAGGAGGCGCCCCGGTTGGCAATAAACAGTCTTACATTTTTATATATCTTTCTTCCGGCGGCGCTGATTTTTTATAACGCTGTTCCGAAAAAATTCAAAACCGCAACTCTTGCGGTTATTTCCGCGTTATTTGCCGTTTTTTCAAATCCGGAATTATTCATCTATTTCGCTGCGGATATAATCTTTCTTTTTGTCCTTTCAGAAATCATGTTCAAAAATTCCGAAAACCCGAAAAAACAAAAATTTCTTCTTGTTTTTTCAATAGTTTTCAATGCCGCGGCCATAATATCCTTTTCTTTAACCGACCATATTTCCGGCGGATTTGCTTCTTTTGCGGTTATGGTAATTTCTTTCACCGCCATCGGATATTTTGTTGATATTTATAAAAAAGAAGCCGAACCGATCCGCTCTTTCCCTGAATTTGTTGTTTTTCTCGCTTTCTTCGGAAAAATGCAAAGGGGTCCCCTTGTAAGGGTAAAAGACATAAAAAAACTTTCCTGCGCGGAAAAATTTTCTGTTGAGGAAACCGGAACCGGCCTTTATCTTTTCCTGCGCGGACTTGCAAAATACGTTGTTCTTTCTGTTCCGCTTCTTGAACTGCATCAAAAACTTTCCGAAGCGAACAAAACCGAACTTTCCGTTCTCGGAGCATGGCTCGGAATGGTCGTTTTCTCAATGATGGTCTTTTTCGATCTTTCCGGATTCTGCGATATGGCAAGGGGACTTGGAAGGTGCTTCGGAATGGAACTTCCGAAAAACTTCTATTTCCCTTTTCAGAGTCCTTCCGTTTCGGATTTTCTTGACCGCTTCAACATGACCGTAACAGGTTTTTTCCGGCATTATGTATATGACGTTCTTCGCAACGACAAAAATTCCCGTCCTCAGTTCATTGTAAACACTCTGCTTATTTCCATGCTTTGCGGAAGCTGGTTCGGAATAAGAATAAATTTTATTTTCTGGGGTCTTTATATTGCGGCATTCATTATAATCGAAGAGCTTTTTCTTAAAAAAATACTTTTCAACATTCCCCATGTTTTTGCAAGGATCTATACTTTTGCGGCAACAATGTTCTCAATGGTGATTTTTTCCGCATCTTCTCCGGATATGATCTTCCGTTCTTTCTCGGCAATGTTCGGCGTTAACGTTCCCGCGGTCACGGATTCTGTAACGTATATAATTTCCCAGAATATGCTTGTTCTTTCCGTCGGCGCTTTCTTCTTTATAAGCGCGTTCAGCATGTTTGTCCGTTTTGTCAGCAAAAAGAAACCGGCCGTTTTCAGCATTTTTGCAATTTTTGAAAGCACAGCCCTTCTTGCTCTTATAACCGCACAGCTTCTTTAAAAAAACACAGAATTCAGCAGAAAGGAGGTTTTCCCCGTATGAAAAAATTTGCGGCATTCGTTATAATCGCCACACTTTTCGGAATAAGCATTTCTCTTGCGGTAAATATTTTCAATGCGCCGGAACTTCCTTCTGAAGGCAGCTTTTTTGAAAAAACAGAGGCTGCCCTTTCCGAAAATATGCCTTTCAGAAATGAACTTTCCGGATTCATGGATATCGCCCGTTATATTTCCGGAGTCCGCCATTTCGGAAACATCTATATCGGAAGCAACGGAAGCCTTCTTCTCGATATTGAAAAGCCTTCAAGCAGAACTTTTTCTCTTACCAAGAACTATATACTCAGTTTTGCCGAAAGAAAACAAATAAAGCCCTATTTTATGCTTACTCCCACTGCCTCGGCAATTCTTCAGCATGAAACCGACAGCTTTACCCGCCGGGAAATTTACAGCCAGCGAAGCCTTATCAACAATATGTATTCGGAATTCGGCGGCGCTGTTCGCACAACGGACATATACCAGACTCTTTATGACCACCGCAACGAATACATCTATTATCACACAGAAAATCTTCCGACCGCCCTTGGCGGATATTATATTTACGGCGAACTTTGCAGCAGGCTTGGAATCAGGCAGAACCTGATGGATTCATTTTCCGCCGCATACGTTGCGCACAATTTTTACGGAAACCTTGCAACGGATTTTTTCCGCCCCTATGCCGCTTCGGATTTCATCACTTTTTATGAATACACCGGCGAAAATTCCGAAATCATTATGGAGCACAAAAACGCAAACGGAACTTCCCGAATTTCAAAAAGCCTTTTCTTCTATGATGAAACCGCTTTTTCCGACAAGACCGACATGCTTCTCGGCGGAATTTCCCCGGTTATCGAAATAACCTCTTCCGAAAGTCAGGGTGAGCGGAATTCCATTCTTATTTTCGGCGATGAAAGCGCAAAAAGCTGGCTTCCTTTTCTTGTTTCAAATTATGGAAGGATAACTTTTGTGGAACTTTCTCTTGCTCCGGAATCTCTTCTTTCCGAAATATACACCGATGAATATGACCAGGTTCTTTTTGCTTACAGCACCGCCTCGTTCGTCGATGAGATTGCTTTTGAAAAACTTGAATACGTTCAATAACAAAAAAATCCTCTGCCGAAAAGGCAGAGGATTTTTTATTACGCTGAAAAATCAGTGATTATTCTTCGTTTTTCATTTTTGCGAAGCAGTCGCTGCAGTAAACAGGACGATCTTCTCTGGGTTTGAAAGGAACTTTAGCTTCGCATCCGCAGGCAGCGCAGGTGGTGGTGTACATTTCTTTCTGGGTTTTGATTTTGTTCTTGCGTGCATCGCGGCAATCTTTGCAGCGCTGGGGTTCATTTACGAAACCGCGTTCTGCATAGAATTCCTGTTCGCCTGCGGTGAAAGTGAATTCTTTTCCGCATTCTTTGCACACTAAGGTTTTGTCTTCGTACATTGTTTTTACCTCTTCTTTT
>JAZTXW010000129.1:0-6632 GCA_045636625.1 Oscillospiraceae bacterium | reverse complement strand
CCGCTTTTGTGCAAATGTCAAATGGACTAAGAATTACTCTCATTGTATTTGGATTTGTTTTATTCTTAGCGGGTTGCTTCTATGCACTGCGGATGGAGCAAGTGGCAGGATATTATACATGCAAAAAATGCGGACACCGATATGTGCCGACATATAGAGCCGTTGCTATGGCTCCGCACATGGGCAGAACAAGATATATGCATTGCCCTCAATGCGAAAAAAAGTCCTGGCAGAAAAAAGTGTTAAGCAAGGATTAAACCAATTCCAATTTGTCAAATTCTTCGGTATGGTTTCATTTCTGTGAGCGGGTTTCACTTTTCGATGTAGGGTTTCAAAAAATGAAACCCTTTTGAAATCGTATCATTATTATCAAACTAATTCAATTTTAAAACAGCCGGAAAAATCCGGCTGTTTTTTTGTATAAATTAAATCATAGCCGCCAAAACTTTTTCATAGGATTAAGGCGGAGGCGAAATTTATGAACTTTACTGAAAAACGGAAAGCGAAGAAACTTGCGGAAAAAAGAAAAGCTGAAAGGCAGCGCCTTCGGGAAGACATTGAAAACCTTGAAACGGAAATAAAAAGAACGGAAACGGTTTTTAATTTTACAACGGATGAGTATCTTCTGGAATCCGCGATATATGAGCATAATGCTCAGAAAGCGAAAATGAACTATCTTCTTAAGCTCGCAAGAGAGATTTAAAAAACAAAAAAGCCGGCGATTTTCGCCGACCCAACGATAATAGCATATCAAATTATGTGATAAATGTCAATAGTTTTCAACATTATAGTAAATAAATATGCTTTTTGCACAAATAAATGGACGGAATTTCGTAAGGTATTGCGGATTGAAAAGCTGCGGAAACTATGGTATATTTAAGTCACAGAAAGGATGATACCCGATGTACAAATGAGAAAAAGAAAACTCGTAAAGAAGGGTTTTCTGAAAAAGGGATCGGATGACCTTCGGCAATAAAAATTCGGAACAGGCTGTTAGAAGAAGTGCAAAAAAGAACAAAAAACCGGATTTATTATGGTGATACGAAGGCTTCGGTATCGAAAAGAAAGAGAGGTTGAAATATGTTAGACTTTAAGAGTTCACAGAAATAACCCTTGGTCGCTGCAGGTGAAAGATGCAGTTGGTCAAGGGTTATTTCTATTTTAGGAACTTTTAAGCCCGGAACGGGCGATTTTTTTTATGTCTGTTTTTAAGGCATAAAAAAACGGCCTTTTCGGCCGGACAACATATATAATTTAACAAAAAATATCGTAAATGTCAATAGTTTTCAACATATCCACAATAAAATATACTTTATGCACAAATAAAAACCGCCAATTTCGTAAGGTATTGCGGATTGAAAAAACCGGAAAAGAGTGGTATATTTAAATCACAGAAAGGATGATACCCGATGTACAGATAAACATCAGGAGCTTGGATAAAAAGAAACAGAGAAAAAACAAAAGAAAGATCCAAGCCAAAAATGCTGACCTTCGGAAAGAACAAAAATAAAAAAGTTCCAACATTAAGATTAACCCGCTTAAGGGGAAAAGAAAGAAAAAAGAAGTGTTAAAGGGAACAAAAGAAAATTGATATACGAAGGCAGCGGAAAGAACATCCGAATAAAAAGAAAGAGAGGTTAAAATGATGTTAGATACTAAAATAGAACAGAAATGACCCTTGCTTTATCGTAGGTGAAAGATGCGATAATTCAAGGGTCATTTCATTTATATTTGTTTGTGCCGGCGGGGCGCTTTTTTTATGCTTTTTTTACGGATAATTAAATATGTATAATATAGTTATACATATTTAATTGGTGGTAAACCTCTTGACAAACACAACTTGAGATGATATCATATCATAACATAAGGGAGTAGTTGGCGCGTCGGAAAGGGTTCGGGGCGTTATGTTATTCGTCATCACGCCAAAAAAGGCCGGATAATGTATTAAACAACAAGACTTTTTATTACAGAACCGTAATGAAAGGCCTTGTATTTTTTTGCCTTCGTTACGGAAAACGGAGGTTTTTTTATTATATGATGTACGTACTTCTTATCATCGGCTTTGTTCTTCTTATCAAAGGCGCAGACTTTTTTGTTGACGGTGCTTCTTCCGTCGCAAAGCTCCTTAAAGTTCCGTCGGTAATAATCGGACTTACCATTGTTGCAATGGGAACAAGCGCACCGGAAGCAGCAGTAAGTATTTCCGCAGGTCTTTCCGGAAGCAGTGATATCGCCCTCAGCAACGTAATCGGTTCAAACATTTTCAACCTTCTTATTGTTGTAGGCGTTTCTGCAATAATCTGCCCCATGACCACCGAAAAAATTATCATGCAGAGAGATATCTGGTGGAGCCTTGGCGCAACGGTTGCGGTGCTTGTTATGATGCTTGATATGAAAGTTTCCACAATTGAAGGCATTCTTCTTCTTGCGGGCATGATCGCTTATATCGTTATTCTTATTCTTGCAGCAAAAAAGAACCGCGACGAAGGCGACGAAGTTAAAACTCTTTCACCCGTTAAAAGCGTTCTTTTTATAATCGGCGGACTTGCGGCGATCGTTTTTGGCGGCGACCTTGTTGTTGATTCTGCCTGTGACATTGCGGCAGCATTCGGAATGAGCGAAGCTCTCATCGGTCTTACTATTGTTGCAATGGGAACTTCTCTTCCGGAGCTTGTAACTTCTGTTGTTGCGGCAAGAAAAGGCGACAGCGGTCTTGCTCTCGGCAACGTAGTGGGTTCCAATATCTTCAACCTGCTTTTCATTCTCGGCGCGGCTTCCGCTCTTACAAGCATCAACGTTGCTTCTGAACTCTTTATCGATACAGCAATTCTTATCGGCGTTACACTTATGATGTATTTCCTTTGCCGTTCCAAAGAAAAAACAAGCCGTCCGGAAGGTATTGTCTGTGTTCTTGCCTATGCCGCATATATGGCTTATATTATTCTCAGATAACCGGAGTTTATTATGGAGAAATATGAGGTATCTTATGATAAAACCCTTATAGGTTTTCTCTGGGTGAACGAAGATTACAAATATCGTTACGAACCTTTTCCGGAAGGCGTTGAAAAAGTGAAGAACCATGCCTGCCTTCTTCGGGTAATGGAAAACGGAACAGACGGAGAATTCGGAGAACCGATTCCGTTTTTTCAGGAACGTTTGCGGTATATGAAACTTTGGAAGCTTGGGGTAATCAATTACCAGACCGATAAATTTGTTATATCAAGAATCGATGTATAATAAAAAAGGCACCGCTTTGCGGTGCCTTTTTTTGTTTGTTTAGTTGGAACTTTCGGCCATCATCTGAAGGTTATAATAAACTCCTTTTTTGGCCATAAGTTCATCGTGGCTGCCCTGTTCAACAAATCCTTCGTCGTTGAGCACGATGATGGTTTTTGCATTGCGGATGGTGCTCAAACGGTGCGCAATGGTGAAAACGGTGCGTCCTTCGGAAAGACGTTCAAGGCTTTTCTGAACCATTCTTTCGCTTTCGTTATCAAGAGCGGAAGTGGCCTCATCAAGAATGAGCACGGAAGGGTTTTTAAGGAAAACGCGGGCGATGGAAATTCGCTGTTTCTGTCCGCCGGAAAGTTTTACGCCGCGTTCACCGACGTATGTATCGTATCCGTCCTCGAGAGCGGAGATAAATTCGTGCGCGCCGGCAAGTTTTGCGGCTTCAATTACCTCTTCTTTTGTTGCTTCCGGTTTTCCGTAAAGAATGTTTTCATAAATGCTTCCGCTGAAGAGATAAACGTCCTGCTGAACAACACCGATGTTGTTGCGAAGGCTTGAAAGAGTGATGTTTCTGATATCCGTTCCGTCAAGAAGGATTTTGCCTTCGGAAACGTCATAGAAACGGGGGATAAGGTTTGAAAGGGTTGTCTTTCCGCCGCCGGAAGGACCGACCAAAGCGATGTTGTCGCCGGGATTTACGTGAAGATTGATTCCGGAAAGAACAGCTTCCTCCGAATCGTTATATTTGAACGCAACGTTTTCAAGAACGATTTCGCCGGTTACGTTTTCAATGGGTTTTGCATCGGGGGAATCGGTGATTTCGGGTTCAACGTCCATGATTTCGTAGAAACGTTCGATTCCGGTAAAGCCCTGCATAAAGGTTTCGGTAAACTGCGCAAGGCGGGAAACGGTGTTCAGAAGAACGGTGGTATAAAGAAGATATGCAACATAGTCACCGGCGGTGATTTTTCCGTTCATAAGGAAAATTCCGCCCATTACAACAACGGAAATATACATACAGCCGTCAAAAAGACGGATCACGCAATGGAGCTTTCCAAGAGCTTTGTATGCTTTGCGTTTTATTTCGAGGAAAATCTGATTGTTCTTTTTGAATTTTTCCTTTTCGATATCTTCGTTTGCAAAGGACTGGACAACGCGGATTCCAAGAAGGCTGTCCTCGATCTGTGCGTTGATCTCGCCGATCTGGGAACGTTCGCAATAGAAAGCGTGTTCAAGTTCCCGGCGAAGCTTCAGAACAAAGAATCCGAGGATCGGAATCATTACAAAAATAAAAATTGTAAGAGGAACGTTCACGCTCATAAGAATTATGAACGAAGCGGTGAATTTTACAATTCCTATAAGGATTTCTTCCGGAGCATGGTGGGAAAATTCGGTAACATCGAAAAGGTCTTTAGAAAGGCGGCTCATAAGCTGGCCGACTTTGTTGTTGCTGTAAAAACTGAAGCTGAGATCCTGAAGATGGGAGAAAAAGTCTTTTCTCATATCCGCTTCAAGATGTGCGCCCATAAGATGGCCTATGTTTACCATAAAATAGTTAGCACAGGTGTCGATCACACGAAGGAGAAGATAGATTCCGGCAATTTCGAGAATCATCTGGATTGTAAGGGTTCCGATATCTTCCGTTGCGGCGTTGGTGATGGTTCTTACGATCATCGGAAGAACGATATCACAGAGGGTTGTGAGGATCGCGCAAAAAAGGTCAAGAACAAGAGTAGGAAGATAGGGTCTGTAATATGGCATAAAACGGCGGAGAAGTCCGGTTTTTCCGATTTTCTTTTCCATGATAAAAACTTCCTTTCTTCTGAAAAAGGTTTATCCGTGAAGACGGTTGTTGGCTTCGGAAATGCAGTCGCGGAGATATCCCTGAAGCCCGAAGGATTCGCCGGTTCCTATTGCGACGCATTCGTCGGGGTTTCCGGCAACGGAAACTTTGAGGTTAAAACGTTTTTCAAGGAATTTATCAAGTCCATGAAGTCTTGCGCCGCCGCCGGTCAGAAGGATTCCGTTGGTTTTAACGTCGCCGGCAAGTTCCGGAGGAGTTTTTTCAAAAACCTTCTGGATCGCTGCGGCAAGCTGATCCGCAAGGTCATAGAAGATATCCGAAAGTTCCTGCCATGTTATGGTAACTCTTCCGGGAAGACCGGTAAGAAGATTGCGTCCCTTTACCTCAAAAGTGCGGTCGTCCTCATAATTCCAGCAGGTACCGATATTTTTCTTTACCTCTTCCGCCATTTTTTCGCCGATAAGAATTCCATGGCGAAGGCGGATATATTTGATGATCTCTTCATCAAAACGCTGACCGGCAAGTTTTATTGAATGTTTGCATACAACGCCGGAAAGGGAAAGAAGAGCGATATCGGAAGTTCCGCCGCCGATATCGACGATAAGGCGTCCGTCCGGTTTTGAAATATCAAGTCCGGCACCCATGGCTGCCGCAACGGGTTCTTCTATAAGAAAAACCTTTCTTGCGCCTGCAGCAAGGGCTGCATCAACGACTGCGCGCTGTTCAACGTCGGTGATTATCGAGGGAACGCAGATTGCTACCCTTGGTTTAAGATAGCTGTCGCCGCAGACTTTTTTTATTGCGTGGCGGATAAGAACGTTTGTAAGGTTATAGTCAGAAATAACACCGCCGCCCATCGGGCTTACTGCGGTTATGTAACCGGGGGTTCTTCCAACCATTTTATAGGCATTTTCGCCGACGGCAAGAACTTCGCCGGTGTCATTATTTACGGCAACAACGTTGGGTTCATGGAAAACAACTCCGCGGCCGGTTTCATATACGATTATCTTGGTTGTGCCAAGATCTATTCCGATATCAGCAGGCATTATAGCCCTCCTATTATTTTAGTATTAAATTATAGTGTAAATCCAAAATCTTTCAATGTCAATCAAAATAATATAAAATTATTCCTTTATCATGAACCGAAGGTTGGTGAATCTTCCGCTTTTGCGGTTGTTGTCAACCATTGCCATAACGGCTTTTGCGTTTCCGACGATTATGAGGAGTTTTTTTGCTCTTGTAACGGCGGTATAAAGCAGATTTCTGTAATAAAGACGGGAATTTGCTTCAAAAAGCGGAAGAATAACCGCTTCAAATTCGCTGCCCTGGCTTTTGTGAACGGTTATTGCATAGGCGTGGTCAAGCTCACCAGCGCTGTCAAAAGGATATTCCGCAACGCGGTCATCAAAACGGATCGCCATCATTCTTCCAATGGGGTCCATTTTTTCAATGATTCCTATGTCACCGTTAAAAACGCCTCTTCCAACCTCTCCGTCGTCCTTCGACCAGGTCATGTCATAGTCATTTTTGGTTTGCATAATTTTGTCGCCTTCTCGGAAAAGGTGGCCGCCGTGGCGAAATTCCTTTTTCTTTCCGT
>JAZTXW010000128.1:0-2971 GCA_045636625.1 Oscillospiraceae bacterium | reverse complement strand
AAAAAACACCTCTTACACTTGTGCGCACGTGATTTTTTATTAATACATTCCTGTTAAAATGACCGCGACTCCAATTATCAGAATAAGGATTATCGCTGCAATCGGAACCATCATTCCAAGAGCTGCAATTATCATTGCGGGAAGATCTCCCTTTTCCATTTTGTCAGCAAGCTGAACTTCATCTTCAATGGCTTTGGGATCATATTCTTCCATTTCATATTCTACATGTTCGTCATGACCGTTTTGTTCTGCCTGGAACTCGAACGCACGGTCAACCCTTTTCGGAAAAAACAGAAAAACAGGTTTTTTAGCCATAAGTCAAGCTCCTTTAAAACTCAAACAATTATTCTTCAACCTTTTTGGTAAGCTTGTGGTGGCAAGCAACAAAATGGTTGGGAGAAACTTCTTCCCATTCCGGAACAACCTGTTTACAAATTTCAGTGCAGTAAGCGCAGCGGGTGTGGAATTTGCATCCTTTGGGAGGATTTACAGGGCTGGGGATATCGCCTTCAAGAATCTGAAGATCTTTATGGCCTTCATCCTCAGTGGTAGGAATAGCGTTAAGAAGAGCCTCGGTATAGGGATGTACAGGATTATCAAAGATCTCCTGGGAATCCGCAAGCTCGACCATATTACCGAGATACATAACACCGATTCTGTCGGAAATGTATTTAACAACGGAAAGGTCATGGGTAATAAAGAGATAAGTAAGATCCTGTTTCTCTTTAAGATCCTGAAGAAGGTTTATGATCTGTGCCTGAATGGAAACGTCAAGTGCAGAAACTGCCTCGTCGCAAACAACAAATTTGGGGTTGGTAGCAAGAGCACGTGCAATACCGATTCTCTGACGCTGACCGCCGGAGAACTGATGCGGGAAACGATGGAGGAAATAAGGCGCAAGACCGCATTCATCCATAACTTCAAGAACTCTTTCCTGCATACGTTCACCTTTGTTGTGAACCATGTCATGTGCAACCATACCTTCGCTGATGATCTGGCCGACACTCATACGGGGGTTAAGAGAGGAATAAGGATCCTGGAAAATAAGCTGCATATCGCGGCGGAGTTTGCGCATCTCGTTATATTCAAGACGAGCAAGGTCAATACCGTCGTCGCGCATTGCTTCATATTTATCGAAATCAGGAGTATCTTTATGCTGTTCACGAAGAACTTCGATTGCTTCTTTTGCTTTATTGATTTCTTCATCAATTTTTGCAATTTCAGCATTAATTGCTTCAACTTTTTCTTTTGCAGAGGAAAGTTTTCCGGAATCAACGTTTCCGGATTTCTTTTCATCAAACTCAAGATCGTTGAGAACAAGCTGAGCTTTTCCAAGTTTTTCGATAAGAGCGGATTTCTGTTTTGCGAAACCATACTCTTTGGAATATGCTGCTACGATTTCGTTAACGTCATCAACAACAACAAATCCACCGAAAATCTTGGTAATATTGAGCATAGCGTCTTCTGCAAGTTTTCTGCTCTGGTCAAGTTCTGCGTGTTTTGCATACTGTTCAGTTTCAGAAAGTGCAGCATACTCTGCTTCAATTTTTTCTTTTTTCTGCTCAAGGTTTTTCCATTCCGTACGGAGTTTGGAAAGGTTTTTGATGGTCTGCTCAACATATTTAGGAGCAAGATCATCAAGGGAACGACCATAATACATGGTGCGTCCATAGGTCTGATGATAAAGCTGAAGAATGGTACGGCCAAGAGTGGATTTTCCGCAACCGGATTCACCTACAAGACCAAAGGTTTCGCCTCTGTAAATATCAAGGGAAACACCGTCGTTAGCTTTAACAAAACGACCTTTTTTCAAAGGGAAATACTGTTTAAGGTTGCTGATACTGAGCAGGACTTCTCTGTTATTTTCCATGTCTGTCCTCCTTTTTGGGATAGAAGCAGCGTACCTGATGGTGTTCATTTACATGAACAAGCTGGGGCTCTTCTTCCCTGCATTTGTCAGTTGCATATTTGCAGCGCGGAGCGAATTTGCATCCTTTCGGAAGATCGAGCGGATGCGGTACTGCGCCGGGAATTGCTTCAAGACGGGTGTTTGCCGGAGTATCAAGTCTCGGAATGGAGAGCATGAGTCCTTCGGTGTACGGATGAGAATGTTCACATTGATGGAAAATAGTGTGAGCAGGAGCCATTTCAACTACCTGTCCGCAATACATAACTGCAACATCATCTGCGATCTGGTTAATAACACCAAGGTCGTGAGTAATGAAAAGAACTGCAGTGTTGTTCTTATCTTTAAGCTCGTTGATAAGTTTAAGAATCTGTGCCTGAATTGTAACGTCAAGAGCAGTGGTAGGTTCGTCTGCGATAAGGATCTTAGGTTTGCATGCAAGAGCCATAGCGATCATTACACGCTGACGCATACCGCCGGAAAGCTGATGAGGATACTGTTTTGCAACAACTTCAGGGTTAGGGATTTTTACGTCTGCAAGAAGTTCAATAGCTTTTGCTTTAGCTTCTTTTTTAGACATTCCCTGGTGGTTCATAAGCGGTTCGCAAAGCTGTTTTTCAACGCTGAAAACCGGGTTAAGGCTTGTCATAGGTTCCTGGAAGATAACAGAAATATCATTTCCGCGGATCTTATACATATCTGCTTTGGAAAGATGAACAAGATCTTTTCCGTCGAAAGTAATATCGCCGCTGTCAATGTATCCGTTATCGTCAAGAAGACGAAGAACGCTCATTGCAGAAACACTTTTACCGGAACCGGATTCACCTACAAGTCCAAGAACTTTACCGGAATCAAGGGAGTAGCTTACACCGTTAACTGCTTTAACGGTACCGCGTTTGGTTTTAAAGAATGTTCTAACATCGTTAAGTTCCAATAATGCCATAGCTTTCTCCCCTCCTTATCTTCCGTTGGATTTCGGGTCAACCGCATCACGAAGTGCGTCACCGACAAGGTTGATACAAATGGTACATACACCGAAGATAGCTGCGGTGAATACCCAACGCC
>JAZTXW010000127.1:0-10678 GCA_045636625.1 Oscillospiraceae bacterium | reverse complement strand
CATCCGGAACAAAAAAGCCTTCCTCGTTCATGATAAGGTTGGTGATTCTGAATCCGAAGCGGATCGCGCCTTCGGCGCCGAAACCGCCGTTGTCGTGGCCCATTCCGACCCATTCCTCAAGTTCAAGTTTTCCGTCGTCTTCGGATCCTTCATCTTCCGGTTCGCTTTCGGAACTTACTTCCGAAAGGGAAAGGCTTCCGTCCCCGGAAGAAGTTGCGGAAGAACTTTCATCGGAAGGAATTTCTTCGGAAGAGGAACTTTCGGAGGATTCCTCGCTTTCCTCTTTTTCCGCCGGATGTCCCGGGTTCCAGACCGGAACGCCCCTTACGTATGTTCCGGAACCGTCGACACCTTCGTTGACTTCCACCGCCGGAGAAAGCGAAACATCCGCGTTTTGTCCGCAGCGGACATAAAAGGTTGCTTTTACGTAATAACCTTCAAAATGCTGTTTGTTCGCGTTTCTTTCATCAGAAAGACTGTGCCATTCCGGATAATTGAGAAGTCTTCCGTCAACGCCGTATGCCGCGGCGTAAAAACATTGCTGTTCCTGGGACCAGGTTATGGGACGGAGAACGGGCTTGTCCTTTTCCTCATCAAGAGGATCGGTCACGTTTACGATATCCCAGAAATTAAGCTGAAGATCCCAGTTTTCCATGTCCGTTGAAATTTCAAGACCGGGCTGGGTCGTTATATAAACGTTCATATCGCTTACACGGGGGCTTCTTGAAAGAGTGAACCATGTATAGGAAACACCGACGAAAAGGGAAAGCAGAACCAGAAGCATATATGTATAGATTATGGTGCGCTTTTTTTGTTTTTTTGCTTTTTCGGAACTTGCTGTTCTTTTTCTCAAAGGTGTACTCCTTTCTTTTATATGATTATATTATATAACAGATTATTTTTTGGGGTTGCAGGCTCCTCTTTGTGTTTTCTTCGTTATTGCAGAAAGCGATTAACGCCGCTTGCTGCGGCTGCACCTCATCCGGTGCCTTCGGCACCGCCTTCTCCTCAAGGAGAAGTCTTTTTTTTAAAACACAAGGAGCAACCCCCGACCCGTTGTTTTTCCGGGGTTCCTGCCCCGAAAACCGGGGCAGGAACCTTTTTGCATTTCGGAAAAAACTATGTATAGGGGTTTAAATTAAAGATTTTAGGGTTGCATTATTCACCAGGTGCAGGTGCAGGTGCGGTTACATTGATTGCAATAGCGCCGGTTACGTCATTTGCAGGAATGGTATAAACATTGCCCTCATTGGTATAACCGGTGTAAGGCTGTCCGCCAATAGTTACGGAATCAATAGTCCAATCAGCGGTAAGAGTGAAGCTGTAAGCAGTGTTTTTGGTTGCTTTGGGGTTGCCGCTTACGCCCTGGGAATTATTGAAGGTTACAGTGTACTCGTTGACTTCTGCGTCGCCGCCCTGTTCTTTAAGAGGAGTATAATCCATAGGAATAAGGTTTGCATCAGAAGCAAACTGGAGGTTCATGGAACCGGACATGGAAGTTGCTGCGGTTGCTGCAACGTCCTTGTTCTGGATGCTATTACCATCAAGATATACAAGAACGGAAACTTTTTTCGGAATGTTCTGTCCAAGAGCGGTGATTACCTGCTTATCCTGAGCTCCGTTGAGGAGATTTCCGGTTTCTGCGTCGCAGATATAAAGTTTTGCGGTAATGGTGTTACCATTGGATTCGGTGTAGTTTTTAACACCGTCTGTGATTCCCATATCAAGTTTTGCGTTTGCAAAAATAGTACCGTCAGTGGGATCAAAGAATACTACTCTGATGCATTCCATAAGACCTGCCATGCTGTCAAGGCTGAAGTCTGCAGCCTGTTTGGTGAAGGTCATGGTAGAACCGTGGCCCATGGTCTCAAGAGAAGTATCGGTATTATCGCTGTAAATACGGTCAACAGCTTCGGTCTGGAGAAGAAGATTGGAGCTGGATGCGTTGGTACGGAAACCAAGGTCGATGATATATCCGAACATATCGGTGATAGCCGCATTCTCGCTGCCTCCGGACTCAGGTGCATTGTTTGCAACTATAGTTTTAATACCTACGAGGTTGGGATTGGTTTTTCCTGCAGCGATCATAGTTGCGGACATACCGCCGATATTTATTCCCTTAACCATGGTACCGTCGGAGAATTTGATACCCGCATCATATCTTCCGCAGTGATCGGCAATATCCGCATAAACGCCGCCGCCGCTGGAAATGGTAACTTTAACGCCGCCGGAACCCATAATCTGTCCTATGCTGCTCATGAGCTGACTTGTGTTGGTTGCCGGAATACCGTTAACGTCCATTTTGCTCATATCGGCAAGGTATCCGAAAGCACCATCAATATCTTCCCAGGTTGCATCAGTTTTTTCTTGCAAAGGTTCAAGAATGGCAAGTGCGCTGCTTGCATTGGATTTTGTGGTTGTAAGAGCGTTTACATATCCGCTGATATCACCAGGCGGAGTGAAGGAAATGGGGGTCTCACCGACAGTGATGGAACCATTGAGAAGGGTTTCAAGAGTTGCGCTTTCAAGTGCAGTTCTTGCAGCATTGAACTGGTCATCGGTAATTCCGCTCAGGCCGGATGCAACATAAGCGAGGATGTAGTTTCTGTATGCTTCCTCGATATATTCGATTGCACCGGTGGTACCGTCTGCATCATTACCTACGAGGTCGTAAACAATTCTGGTAAGTTTCTGGAGCTGAAGTTCAGAAATTACCGGATTTCCTCCTTCTTCTGCTGCTTTTGCAAGAACGATAGTTGCAAGAACTTCACCGTTTTTGTTAAGAGAATCACTTGCGGTACGTTTTGCCATCTCGGTGCTGCTGTTTGCGGTGGAAATGTAATCACGGTATGCAAGCTGGCGGTCGGTCATTGCGGAAGCGGTACCAACTGCGCGAACACCGAATGCAGTAGTGTTTGCGATGAATGCATTATCGGCATAAATACCGGTTACAGTATTTGCAAGAAGTTCCGAAACACGACCGTCTGCTCCATAGGTAGGAGTTTTGAGGACGGAAACGGGAATTTTTCCTGAGTTATCTACGTTGAGCGCAGCGGGATAAAGTTTGATTTTATCCATACCGTAGAAAGTGTTGTTGCTTACGTCAACAAGGTTGCCCCAGGTATTGTTTCTGAGGTTATCAGCCTTAGTGCTGTCGCCTGCTGCAGAAGTAATAGCGTCGATCACTCCGTTTGCAGGAAGAAGGAGCATCTCAAGGTTGCCGTTAGCGCCGACAGCTGTGGTGATACCGGTTACCTCGGGAGCGGTTGAAAGTGTGAACCATGCATAGGTGGAGGATACCATCATGATGGAGGACACCAGCAGCATAGCGATTGCGGCCATCAGTTTGGTTTTGATGTCCTGTTTACGCTTAGCTTGTGCTTTACTAATCATAGTTTTTTTCCATTCCTTTCGAAAAATTTTTGCGTATTTAAGTTCCCGCCGGAACTATGTGAACCACGCTGTGGCAAATCGCAGCTGTTTGCCTTTCACGCGGAAAGCACAACGAATTTGTACTTTTTTAATTTTCTTCTCCGGAATCTTCGCCGGATTCGTTATCGTCGGAGCTTTCTCCGCCTTCGCCTTCTTCTCCGCCTTCTTCGCCTTCGTCCTCTTCGATGACTTCATCAGCGAACTTGATTGCGAAGTTCATTCCGATGGAACCGCCGATAAGGGCGTTGGTGCATTCGGGGTCGTCGCCCTCAAGCCAGATTACAACGGTGTATTTATGTATTCCGTTGGGGTTTTCCGGGTCGAAGGGTGCTTCCGGATCGAAAGCTTCCATATTGAAGGGGGTGACGCCCATCATAAGTCCTTCCGCAACGATTGTGTCGGAAACGAAATTCTGGGGTTTAACTCTCCAATAGTTGTAATACTCGCCTTCCTGAACGATTTCATACTGGCCTTCCGGGTCCTTCGCCATATCCATCAGCGGACCTTCGACATAGCCCATATCCGTAACGGTCTGTTCCGGAATGGTTTCCATCTCTCCGTCTTCGCCGACTTTTGCGTAGAACATCATTTTGTTATCCTCGAAAACCATTACCCAGATCGCGTCGGAAAGATAGCGGGTGAAAGTTTCGCCTGTTTCCGCATCCTCAACGGTGTGTTCGGTTTCCTGAGTGATATTTACCGACCAGTGGTAATCGATCGCCTCTTCGGAACTGCTTTCGTAACGGCAGTAGAAGGTGTATGCAAAGAAGGAGTTATCGGGATAAACTCCGCCTTCATCGATAACATTCCTTGGAATATCGCGGATCGAAACGCAGGGAACGCCGGTTGCGGGCATTGCGATAAGCTGGCTCGAGGTTTCCTCAAAGCTGTAATCCTCGCTCAGCACAAAGCCGGAATCGAAAAGCTCATCCGAAAGGTTGATTGTAAAACGGTCAACCTCCTGCTCTTCAATTTCCGTGACGATCCTTTCGACGATTCTGTCGATGAATTCCTGAATGTATTCGGTTATGTATTCCGTAACGTACTGGATCACGGGGACGGAAACGGTTACGGCTGTTGTAAGAAGTGCGGTTGTTGCAAGAACTTTTATAACCGTGTTGTCCCTTATGAGCCAGAGAAAGAAAGGCCAGAAAAGTCTGTTTCTGTCGAAAAACAGTCCCATATTTGTGGCCGTTATTTCAAAGTCGATCCTGCGCTTAAGGCCCTGTTCCTTCATTTCCTTGCGGAGAAGTTTACGGCCTTTTTTGATTGCGGAAACCTGTTGCCTTGTAAGAACTTCGCCGGCGCGCTTTCGTCTGAATATCGGTCGGAGCTGGGGGCTTCCGTCCGGATCGTTCGCCGCGATCAGATAGGCTTCAAGCTTTTCCGCTTCGCGCTGGGGTTTGAATTTTCCGAAATCCATCGGCTTACCTCTCCCTTACAAGGGAATCCCTTATAAGCTCGTCCTCGCTTACCATGATTCCTGCGATGGTTCCGCTCATGCAGTCCGCGCCGCAGGCTTCAAGCCAGCTTACGGTTTCGTGGCTGTCGGCTTCGCCGCCAAGGATAACAAAATTTTCCGCTTTAAGCGCGGCGATTGCATCCGCAGTTTCGGTTTTCATATAAAGCTCCGGTGCAATGCGGATATAGATGAAGCCCATATCCTTAAGTTTTTCAGAAGGAAGTTTTTCGCCGTGCTTTGCCGGGTCATAACCGTCGAGCACGAAGCGGATTCCGTTTCTGATATATCTTTCAACAAGGTTCTGGGTGTTCTTCGGTGCGTTGGCAAGCATTTCAGCAGGAACGGTAAGAAGGAGTTTTTCCTTCTGGATGGGCTGGTCCTTGAAAAGCTGGCTGAAATTCTGGAGCTGGGTTCCAAGCTGATAGAAGCTCGGCATCATTCTGAGCAGCACCCATTTGAGATTCAGCTTGCAGTTTTCAATTCTGAGCACCGCGTCCGCCGCTTCATAAAGGAAATATTTCGAGATATCCTCGACCAATTTTTTCCTTACGAGCATATCTTCAACTTCCGCAAGGCTTTCGGTTTCGCCGGGGCGTCCAAGAATTCCGCCGAACCAGGGAATCGCTTCATAAGCAACAATGGTGCCCGCGGTGTCGCTTACCATCGGGCGATAGCGAAGACCCATGGGGCGGTCTTTTTTCTTTTCGACCAGCGGAATGGTTTTCGGAAGCGCCTCGGTATAGTGAATATATTTGTTATAGATTGCTCTGCATTTTGAACGGGAAGCTGTAAGAATTTCCACAAGTGCCGGGTTCCATGCGGAACCGGACTGGTCGATAAGGATCTGCATTGCTTCTGCAAAAGGATCTTCGGATTTTGTTCCGGAAGCAAGTCTGTCAAGTTCCTTCGCAATACCGACGACCTGGGCAATGGGGCTTATTGCCTTTCCGGTTTTTCCTTCCGGAAAACCCGCTCCGTCCCAGCGTTCCATATGCTGTTCACAGCTTTCGCGGATCATCAGCCAGGGAATGTTTTTGGTGGGCTGTTCGGAATAATCGATTTTCTTTCCGGGTCTGTTTCCTTTTTCCTGAAGAACCGCGGCAAGAACTCTTCCGTCGGAAGTATATTTTTTATAAACAGCTTTTTCCTCATCGGTAAAGCTTTCGTTCCATACCTGATATTCCGGGGGAACAAGTGCTTTTCCAAGCTGGTGATACATTCCGCATTTATACGCAAGGTCGGCATATTTTCCTTTCATGCGTTCGGAATTTTCTTTCGAATCCTTTCCGAAATTCATTTCGCAGGCCTGAACATAAAGTGCCTGGGTATATGCCGCAACTCTTACGGACTGCTGTCTTATTGCCGGGGCAAGACCATGGAAGGCTTCCTCCCATGTTTCGTATTCTGTTCTTTTCCAGCTCATTTCATCCATAGTAATCTTTCACCTCAAGAAGTCATTTCTGCAGGGATTTTCCGTTTTTCGGAAAACTCATATTTCTCCGTCGTCTTCGGTTTCTTCGCTTTCATCAATATCATCGATATCGTCAAAATACATATCGTCGTCAATGTCATACTGCACAAGAGGAACAGTATCGTCGGTGTTGCGTTTTTTCTGAATGATAAACACAATCAATGCGGCCATCGCAACGTTGAGCACCGCGCTTATCGCAAAGAGAACCGGCCATGCTTTATGTCCCGGAATGTTGCAGAAATCATCGGAAGGAGGAACCTGTACCTCAACTTCCTTGATCACGATTTCCGGTTCCTTTCCGTTTTCAAGGGTGTATTCCTTGGCTTCCTCAATAAGAGCATAAAGTTCTTCCGTGCTCTCGGTTACCGCGGTCTGGTCACCGCTGATAAGAGCCTTGCGTGCTTTGTCAGCCGCTTCTTCTATCTTCGTCCAGATGTCAATATATCCGGAATTTTCCTCCATCATCGAATAGGCAAGACCGAGAGCTTTTTCAAGCTCGGAATAGTCCATCTTGACAAGTCCGGCAATCGCATCCTTAAGTTCCGTTTCGGCTCCGTCGATAACGTTCTGGTCCTTCGCTTCGTCGATGATTATCGTTGATTTCACTAACGCGTCTTTGAATACTTTCCAGCTTTCGGTCGTGTAATCATATTGGCTGAGACCGTTTGCAAGAGCGACCTGATATTCAAGTCCGGAAAAATCCAGCGGAACGGTAAGTTTTTCGGTCACCGAAGCGTTCTGTTCCGGGACCTCCTCAAGGCTTGTTGCTGTATTGCTTTCACGTTCGCCTTCCATGGGGGCGGCGTATGCGGTAATGCTGAAAGAAATCACCATAGCCGCTGCAAGCAGAATCGCGGGGATTTTTTTCGATATGTTCGTGGTAATTCTCATGGATTTCCTATCCTCCAGGCTGTAATTTCCGCATCATTTTCCCGTATTTTCGGCAAAAGGTAAAAATGGGTATAATGCGGCCATTTATAGATAATAATATATTATATCTAAAACTCTATGTTGTCAACTGTCCCCTCTCCTCTGCACAGGCGTTTTTCCGCATAAACAAGCGGTTTTTTCGTGTTTTTCATAATTTATCGTAATAAATTGCCAACAGATGACTTTTTCAACTTTTATGCGATTTTTTCGTGTTTTTTTCCGTAAATCTTCTATTTTTTCCAAATAAAGGGTTACATACTGGCCGATTTTCCATCACAAAACTTACATATTTGTGTTTTTCAATGAAAATCGCCCGCTGCGCCCTTTTAAAAATCGGTTTCAACACCGGATTTTACCGGAATTTGAAAACTCATCGAAAAAACACGTCAAAAACAAAAAAATGATTTTCGGAAAAAGCCTCTTTTCCGCAAAAAGATGTACGCTGTTTTCAGCGCGGTTTTAACCTTTGCACTCCCCTTGTTTAACCCTTTACGATGTGATATAATACTCAAAAATCGACCGAATTCAGAACACTTTTTTCTTTTTCAGAGGTTAAAAAATGCATAACAGACTTTGGACAAAAGACTTTACAACCATCACTCTCGGAAGCGTTGTTTCCATGATGGGAAACTCGATTGCGGGTTTTGCCATGAGCCTTTTTGTGCTCGACTATATGGAATCGACTTTTCTCTATGCGCTTTATATTTTTCTCTACACTCTTCCGCAGATTGCCGCTCCGGTAATTTCCGGTCCGCTGATGGACAGATTTTCCCGCAGAAGAACCATCTATACTCTTGATTTCTGTTCCGGCGCGCTCTATCTTTCCCTTGCGTTTCTGATCTTTTCCGATGTTTTCAATTTCGGAATTTTTGCGGCCGCAACCTTCCTTATCGGAACCATAAACAGCGTCTATATGGTCGCTTTTGAAAGCTTCTATCCTATGCTTATAACCGAAGGAAACTATTCAAAGGCCTATTCCATTTCCGGAACTTTGCAGACCATGACCTTCTTCATGCTCCCCCTTGCAACCCTTGCCTACAACGCTTTCGGGCTTGCTCCGCTTCTTGCGATAAACTCCGTTTTCTTCATTATCGCCGCGCTTTGTGAAACAAGAATTTCCGACGTTGAATCCATACAGAAAATCCATCCTGAAGGTTCTTACAGCAGCAAAACCTATTTTACCGATATGAAAGAGGGAATAAAATATCTCTCTTCGGAAAAAGGTCTTCTTGCCGTCACTCTTTATTTCACCGCAATGAGCGTTGCCGGCGGAGCTTCCCAGGTCATAACGCTTCCATGGTTCAAAGGAAGTTTTGAAAACGGCGAATATCTGTATATGCTCGTTTCGATCTTCAGCGTCATCGGACGAAGCCTTGGCGGAATTATACATTACAAAATCCAGCTTCCTGCGGAAAAGAAGTTCAGAATCGCGCTTTTTGTTTATATCAGCATCTCTCTTGTGGAAGCTTTCTATCTCTACACTCCGATTTATACCATGGCTATCGGAAGCTTCATAATCGGAATCTTCGGCGTAACTTCCTATAATATCCGCGTTTCCGCAACCCAGTCCCATGTTCCGCACGATATGAAAGGCCGCTTCAACGGCGCATTCTTTATGCTCAACACCGTTGGTGCATTGATCGGCGAACTCCTCGCCGGACTTCTTTCCGAAGCAATCCCCATGCGCGCAACGCTTATGGTGTTCATGCTCTTCAACGGTCTTTCCGCTCTGGTTATTATCGGCGGAAACAAAAAACACGTTGCTCCCCTTTATAACAGAAACGTTTAAAAATTTAAATCTGATGCAGCAAAAACCGGAAATTACGAGAAGATAAAATATCTTGAATAAACAAAAAAGGAACCGCATTTTGCGGTTCCTTTTTTTTAAAACAATTCATCAAGAAGAATATAATACCTGATTTTATCGTAATCCGGCTCTGTTCCAAGGGCATCAAACAGCATCGAAGAATCATAACCTTCATAAATTTTTCCGTTGTAAACGCCTGCAAAATTATGTTCAAGGCTTCTGTAACAAAGAGCAATATCCTGATATCTGTCGGCAATTCCCATCCTTCCAACATCGACAAAACCGGAAAACTTTCCGTCTTTAATAAAAACGTTAGGAAGGCAGAAATCGCCGTGTGCAAGAACAAGATCTTCTTCCGGTCTGTTATCGTAAAGCCACTCCAGAAGCTCCTCAGGGCCATTAAAACCGTTTTTGCCAAATGTTTCCGGTTCGGCATCATCAATATCAACAAGACCGTGCTCAACCCTGTATTCCGCCAAAGATAAAACCGTGCTCAAATCGTTTTTAATGGGACAATCCGTAATATCTGTACTCCAAAGATTTTTCATTGCTTCTGAAAGAACGGAAACAAGAAGCTCCGGATTGCACATATATTCATTGTCACAAGACATTTTTCCTTTTATTTTTGACATTAAAAGATAATCCATGCCGTTTTCTTCGGAATGACATAAGATTTTCGGCGCTGAAACTTTGTTTTCAAGCCAATTCATAATTGCGTGCTCATTATTTAACAATTCTGACGACGGCTCTATTTTGAGCACACAATCTTCAAAAATGAGCACGGAAGAATCCGACATACCTGTTTCATCAATATAATAGTTTTTTCCTTCGATTAATGCCCTGATTTCATCCGGAAAATAAAAATCTTTCATAATTAATCCCCTGTATAACAAAAAAACCGCTTATAAAAGCGGTTTTTATGGCAGGGGCAGAAGGACTCGAACCCTCAACAACGGTTTTGGAGACCGGCATGTTACCATTACACTATGCCCCTATTAAATTAAAGAAATGGTGGGCCTTTAGGGACTCGAACCCCAAGCCGACCGGTTATGAGCCGGTTGCTCTGACCAATTGAGCTAAAGGCCCATTTTTGAGAAGTATCCGGGTGCTCATAAATGAACACCCGGATATTGGCTCCCCCTGTCGGGCTCGAACCAACGACCCTGCGGTTAACAGCCGCATGCTCTGCCAACTGAGCTAAGGAGGAATAAGAAAAACAGCACAGTAATGACTGTGCTGTGTCGGCATCGACCTATTTTTCCGGGAGGCTGCCCTCCAAGTATCTTCGGCACAAACGAGCTTAACTACTGTGTTCGGAATGGGAACAGGTGGATCCTCGCTGTAATAAACACCGACTATTCATTGAGGAAAACCCTCAAAACTGAAAAAGACGCAAATTGAAGTGATGAAAGAATATTCTCAAAAAGAGAGAAATTTGGCAAAAGGTCAAGTCCTCGACCAATTAGTACTCGCAAGCTTAACGTGTCACCACGCTTACACATTGAGCCTATCAACCTTGTAGTCTACAAGGGGTCTTACTTGCTTAAAGCAATGGGATATCTTATCTTGGGAACGG
>JAZTXW010000126.1:0-5832 GCA_045636625.1 Oscillospiraceae bacterium | reverse complement strand
TTCACCGACGCACAGCGCCAGGCAACCAAAGACGCAGGCAAAATCGCCGGTCTTGAAGTAAAACGTATCATCAACGAACCTACCGCCGCAGCTCTTGCATACGGTGCAGACAAAGAAGACGACCAGAAAATCATGGTTTATGACCTTGGCGGCGGTACCTTCGACGTTTCCATCATCGAAATGGGCGACGGTATTCAGGAAGTTCTTGCAACCGCAGGTAACAACCACCTCGGCGGCGATGACTTCGACGACAGACTTATCAACTATCTTGCAGACCAGTTCAGAATGGAAAACGGAATCGATCTCCGCAGCGACAAAATGGCAATGCAGAGACTTAAAGAAGCTGCTGAAAAATGCAAAATCGAACTTTCCGGCATGACCCAGGCAAACGTAAACCTTCCCTTCATCACCGCAGACGCAACCGGCCCGAAACACCTTGATGTAAACGTTTCCAGAGCAAAATTCAACGAACTTACCGCAGACCTTGTTGAAGCAACCATGGGACCGGTTCGCCAGGCACTTTCCGACGCAGGTCTTAAACCTTCCGAACTCGATAAGATCCTTCTCGTCGGCGGTTCTTCCAGAATCCCCGCTGTTCAGGAAGCAGTTAAAAACATCACCGGCAAAGATCCTTTCAAAGGCATCAACCCCGATGAATGCGTTGCAATCGGTGCAGCTATTCAGGGCGGCGTTCTTTCCGGCGAAGTAAAAGGTCTTGTTCTTCTCGACGTAACTCCCCTTTCTCTCGGTCTTGAAACCCTCGGCGGCGTTTTCACCAAGATCATCGACAGAAACACCACCATCCCCGCAAAAAAATCCCAGATCTTCTCCACCGCTGCAGACGGCCAGACTTCCGTTGAAGTTCACGTTCTCCAGGGTGAACGTGAAATGGCAAGAGATAACAAATCTCTCGGTATGTTCCATCTCGACGGAATCATGCCCGCTCCCAGAGGTATTCCGCAGATTGAAGTAACCTTCGACATCGACGCAAACGGCATTGTTCACGTAAGCGCAAAAGACCTTGGCACCGGCAAAGAACAGCACATCACCATCACCTCTTCCACCAACATGAGCAAAGAGGATATCGAAAAAGCTGTTAAAGAAGCAGAACAGTATGCAGAGCAGGATAAAAAACACCGCGAGGAAATCGATACCCGCAACGCAGCTGACCAGATGGTATATCAGTCCGAAAAAACCATCAAAGATCTCGGCGACAAACTTTCCGCAGATGATAAATCCGGTCTTGAAGCAAAAATCAATGACCTCAAAGAATCCCTTAAAGGCGAAGATATCGAAGATATCAAAGCAAAACAGAAAGCTCTCGAAGAAAAATTCTACGAAGTTTCCGCAAAAGTTTACCAGCAGGCAAACCCCAACGGTGATCCCAATGCTCAGCCCGGCTGTGACGGAAACTGCGGCGACTGTGCAGGTCACGGCAACGACGACGGTTACGTTGACGCCGATTACAGAGAGGTTTAATATTTTCCCTTTAAAAGGGAGCATTGAATATGAACTTGTTTTCTGCGCAGGGGTTTTCCTCTGCGCAGAAAGTGCTATACATAGAAAAAAGTAAGGTGGTGCAAAAATGGCGGATAAGCGCGATTATTACGAAGTCCTCGGTGTCGAAAAAGGCGCAACCGATGATGAAATAAAAAAAGCCTACCGCAAAATGGCAAAACAATATCACCCGGACCTTAACCCGGATGATAAAACCGCAGAAGCAAAATTCAAGGAAGTAGGCGAAGCCTACGAAGTCCTTTCCGATAAACAAAAACGCGACCGCTATGACCGTTTCGGTCATGCGGGAGTTGACCCCAGCTATGGCGCAGGTCAGGGCGGATATGAACGTTATCAGCAATACGGACACGGCGATTTCGGTGATTTTGGCGATATTTTCGGCGATATCTTCAGCGGATTCGGATTCGGCGGTTCGACAAAGACCCGCAACCCCAACGGCCCCATCCGCGGAAACGACACCCAGGTGCGTATTCAGCTCAGCTTTATGGAAGCCGCAAAAGGCTGCAAAAAAGAGATTCCCGTCCAGCGTCTTGAACGTTGTTCCGATTGCAGCGGAACCGGAGCTAAAGCCGGTACCACACCGGAAACCTGCCCCGAATGCGGCGGAAGCGGTCAGGTACGCGTTCAGCAGAGAAGCCCCTTCGGCGTGATCCAGACCGTTAAAGCCTGCTCCCGCTGCGGAGGAAAAGGAAAAGTTATAAGCGATCCCTGCAAATCCTGCAACGGTATGGGCAGAGTTCGCCACAGCAGAAAAATAACCGTTGACATCCCCGCGGGAATCGACGACGGACAGACTTTTGTCGTCCGCGGAATGGGTGACGACGGCACAAACGGCGGCCCTTCCGGCGATCTTAACGTAAACGTTTCCGTAAAAGAAGATCCTATCTTCAGCCGCGAAGGTTTTGACGTTTGGGTGGATATCCCGATAACCTATGCGCAGGCGGTTCTCGGCGACGAAATCACCGTTCCCACCATCGACGGCAAGGTTTCCTACAACGTTCCTGAAGGCACCCAGACCGGAACGACCTTCCGCCTCCGCAACAAAGGCATTCAGTATGTCAACAACCGCGGACGCGGCGACCAGTACGTAAGAGTGAATATCGAAGTTCCCACAAACCTTTCCGGAAAGCAGAAGGAAATGATAAGGGATTTTGATTCCTCCACAAGTGACAAAAACTATGCAAAACGCAAAAACTTCTTTGACAAAATCAAAGACGCATTCAAGGGAGATTGAGAATGGAAACCTGGAACGAACTTACAGTAAAAGTTAAAACCGAAGATACCGCAAGGGCAAGCGACGTTTGCACCGTTATTGCGGATATGGGCATTTATGTTGAAGATTACAGCGACCTTGAAAACGTTGTATGGAACATCGCCCACGTTGACCTTATTGAACAGGAGCTTCTTGAACGCGACCGCACCCACTCTCTTATCCACGTTTATATCAAACAGGAAAAAGACGCTCTTGAGTGCGTTGAGTTCATCAAAGCAAGACTTGACGCCGAAGGAATCGAATACGAAACCTCCATTGTAGGCGTCAACGAAGAGGACTGGGCAAACAACTGGAAACAGTATTACCACACCCAGAGAATCGGCAAACGCATTGTTGTAACCCCTTCCTGGGAAGAATATGAAGTTTCCGGCGACGACGTTCAGATGCGTCTTGACCCCGGAATGGCTTTCGGCACCGGAACCCACGACACCACCCGCCTTTGCCTTGAGCTTCTTGAAGAAGTTGTCACCCCCGAAACAAGAATCCTTGACGTAGGCACCGGAAGCGGTATTCTTTCCGTCGGCGGCGTTCTTCTCGGCGCTCCTTCCGCTCTTGGCGTTGACATCGACCCTGTTGCGGTAAAAGTTGCCGACGAAAACGCAGAAATCAACAAAGTCAGCGACAGAACCGAATTCGTCTGCGGTGACCTTACCGACAAAGTTCACGGAAAATTCGAGATCGTAACCGCAAACATTGTTGCGGACGTTATCATCAGACTTTTGAGCACCGTTAAAAATTACCTTCTCAAAGGCGGCGTGCTCATCGTTTCCGGAATCATCGATACCCGCGCAGACGAAGTTGAAAACGCCTGTCACGAAGCCGGATTTATAACCGAAAAACGGCTTGAGCATGGCGGTTGGGTCGCAATCAAGCTTCGTTATTGATTTTTGAGCACCGAAAGGAGAAACAATATGAAACCTTCAGATGAACTCAAAGAGGGCACTCTTATTCTTTATAACAAACATCCGAACATCGTCCGCGGAATTACCGCTGACTCCACCAAAAACGCGGTTTTTCTTCTTGTCGAAGATATGATCGACCACGGAATGTATGACGCAAATATCGATGATATCGATTACTGGCCTTCCTGCCCGCA
This sequence comes from Oscillospiraceae bacterium, assembly GCA_045636625.1. Classification (GTDB taxonomy): domain Bacteria; phylum Bacillota; class Clostridia; order Oscillospirales; family Ruminococcaceae; genus UMGS1668. The sequence goes on along the minus strand of JAZTXW010000126.1, from coordinate 1,945 downwards.
CTACAAAGTGCTTGACACAATGGAAGTTCTTCTTAAATTCGTCCGCTACGGCGAAGGCACCCTTGTTTTTGCCGAACCCCAGAGCGGAATGTGCATCAACATTCCCCATTTCAACGTAAACCTTGAGGTTGCAGGAATGGATTTTGAAGCCGGAAAAGGCTATCTTCTCACCTTTGCGGACAAATTCCTCCTCGGCGCGGAAACAATGGTTGAAAAAGAACAAGAGGAAGAATAAAATACCTCCCCTTGAGGGGAGGTGGATTTTTCGGCTTGCCGAAAAAAACTAAAGGGTGTTAACCACCCTTCCAATTTAAAACTGTAGGGGCGGATATTATCCGCCCGATATAAAAAAGCACCGCCCGATGGGCGGTGCTTATTTATTCTCCAAATATTATTTTCATCATGCGTTCCGGGTCATGGAGAAAATTTTTCATTATCTGAAAATGTTCCGTTTCCTTATAATCCATTTTTTCGATGCCGTTTTCTGAAAATTCAAAAACCGCTGCATCGGGAAAAGCCATGAGAATCGGCGAATGGGTGGCTATGATAAACTGAGAATCCTTCTCAATAAGCCGCTTTATCTCCGCAAGGAGCAAAAGTGTGCTTTGAGGAGAAAGCGCAGCTTCCGGTTCATCGAGGATATAAAGCCCCTTTCCGAAGAAACGGTTTTGCACAAGGGAAAGAAAACTTTCGCCATGGGACTGTTCATGCAGAGATTTTCCTCCGTAACTGCCGATAAGTGTTCCGTCATCAATACTGTCGACATAACTTGCCACATTATAGTAGCTTTCCGCCCGAAGGAAAAATCCGTCTTTTGGATAAGCTCTTTTTATAAGTGTGAGGTGTTCATATAATTCCGAATGGGTTTCAGCGGTGGAAAAATCGAAGTTTCTGCTGCCGCCTTCCGGATTGAATCCAAATGCAACGGCAATAGCTTCAAGAAGCGTTGATTTTCCCGTTCCGTTTTCACCCACAAAAATCGTTACCGGTGCGGAAGTATCAAGTTCTCCGCCATTAAGAAGGAACTTAACCGCCGGGAGCTTTGCAAGATATGAACTTTTATTCACTTCTGTTTTCAGTTTTACGGAGTCAACGTATGTTTTCATGGCGACGCTCCTTTCCAAAAAAGCCTCCCCTCAAGGGGAAGGCTTTTGCTTTTTATTCTTTCGCTTCGTCAACCATGGACTGGAAAACGGTGGAAATTTCCTCGTATTTATCGATCATGGCATTAAGGCGTTCGGAATGCTTTGTAATTCCGTCCGCTTCATATTTATCGCGAAGTTCGCCCCATTCTTTGGGGTATTTCGCGGTGAGTTCAAGAAGAAGAGCAAAAAATCCGTCGTGATCAAGTTTTCTTGTTCTCGCCTGTTTTTCTGCGGGAAGGATATAGCTTACAAAAACGTCGCTTACTTTCTGGCGGGCAGACATAAGCGCCGCTTCGCCATCCTCGCGGCTTTCAAGAAGAGTTTCAAGGATCTCCTGGTTCTCCATTTTTTCTGTTGCAAGATATATTCTCATATCATCGGCAAGTCTTGGAATAGGTTTCATTTTTTCCTCCTTATTTTATACCCGCCATGATGTAGGCGCATTTATAAACATCTCCGCAACCGAGGGTTATTACAAGGTCGCCGGGTTTTGCGTTGGCAAGGGTGTGCTCCGCCATTTCTTCAAAGGTATTGAACCAGACGCTTCCGGGAATTTTTTCCGCAAGGTCTTTGGTATATACGTTATAGGTGTTTTTTTCGCGGCTTCCCATAATTTCGCTCATTACAACGTGGACAGCCACTGAAAGAGCCTTTGCAAAATCGACCAACAGAAGAGCAGTTCTGGAATATGTAAAGGGCTGGAAACCCGCCCAGACTTCGCCGAAGTCCATTTCCTTTGCGGCACGAAGAGTTGCTTCAAGTTCGGTCGGATGGTGCGCATAGTCATCGGCAATTGTAAC
>JAZTXW010000125.1:0-23258 GCA_045636625.1 Oscillospiraceae bacterium | reverse complement strand
AACGGTAGCGCTTTTCTTCTGGGGTAAAAAAAGAGAGGATTAATTAAATGATAAAACTTTTTGCAGATACTGCTTCCAACCTTCCGGTTGCGCTCAACAAAAAATATAATGTAAATATCATTCCCCTTTCCTACACCGTTGACGGTGTTACTGCGGAATATGACCTTGAGCACGATTTTGACGGAAAAGCTTTTTATGACGCCATGAGAAACGGCGCAGAAATGAAAACCTCCATGGCAAACTCCGAAACTTTCCGCGTACGTTTTGAAGAAGCCGTTAAAAACGGCGACGAAATCATTTACATCGGTCTTTCCGCCGGAGTAAGCGGAACAGTCCATGCGGCGGAAATTGCCGCAGAAGAACTTTCGGAAGAATACCCCGAAGCAAAAATTGCCGTAATAAACTCCCTCGGTGCCGGTCTTGGAATCGGAATGCAGGTTGTTGAAATAGGAAAACTTATTGAGGAAGGCAAGCCTTTTGAAGAAATTGTAACCATCACCGAAGAACGCAAAAACCATATGTGCCAGTTCTTCACCGTTGATGATCTTTCCTATCTTAAAAAAGGCGGAAGAATTTCCGGCGCGACCGCCGCAATCGGAACTCTTCTCAATATAAAACCTCTTCTTCGCGGCGACGAGGAAGGTCACATTGTTTCCTGGGGCAAATGCCGCGGAATCAACAAATGCATCCTTGAAATTGTAAAAAAATATGACGAACTTGTTTTCGATAAAAGCGCTGACGTTATGATGATCCATGGCGACAACATGGACGCGATAGATTTTCTTACCGAAAAACTTCGCGAACACGGTTTTACCGGAAGCACCACCGTTATGCCCTTTGAACCTGTTTGCGGATGCCACGTCGGTCCCGGTTCCGTTGCGCTTTTCTTCTGGGGAGAAAGAAAATTATGAAAAGAACTCCGTTGGGCGAACGAATTTTGCCCAATTACACCCGGGGCGAAGAAATTGCCAACATGACCACACATATAGTCGGCGGCGGTCTTGGGGTAATTCTTCTTTTCCTCACTGTGATAATTTCCGCATTTCACCGGGACGTCTGGAGCATTATCGGTTCTTTTATCTACGGAATCTCTATGATAGCGCTGTATACCGTTTCAAGCGTTTATCACGGACTTAAACCCGGTCTTGCGAAAAAAGTCATGCAGGTCATTGATCACTGCACGATTTATCTCCTTATAGTCGGAACTTATACCCCGATCCTTCTTTCCGCAATGCGCCCGGTCTATCCCGTTCTTGCCTGGGTCGTTTTCGGAGCGGAATGGCTTCTTGCGGGCGTTGCCGCAACCTTTACCGCCATTGACCACAACAAATATAAAAAACTTTCGATGATTTTTTATATTCTTATGGGTTGGTTCATCGTGATTTGTTTTAAACAGACCGTTGAAGTTCTGACAATTCCCGGAATGCTCTGGATTTTATTCGGCGGAATTTCCTATACAATCGGCGCCGTTCTTTACGGAATCGGCCATAAAAAGCCGATTTACCACACGGTTTTCCATGTTTTTGTTGTAATCGGAACCCTCCTGCAAGCGGCAGGTATCCTTCTCTATGTGATATAAAAAATAAGAGTGCCCGATCGGGCACTCTTATTTTTTATTTATATTTTTTTGTATCGTATCTGTCGAACATCGAAAAAATAATCGATTTGCGGTGTTTTTCGGGTTTTCCCTCTTCGATCCTTCTGACCTCTTTAAGGTAAAGCCAATGTCCGAAAAGGCTTCCAAGTGCTCCGAAAAGCGCATAGGCGACCGCAAGTCCCCAGTTCACATCAAAGAAAAGAAACATGAACGGAAGGAAAACCAATCCGGAAATGACTCCGAAAAGCGGCATAAATCCGTTTTTCATGGAAACAACGCCGCCGGTTATTGCGCAAAGCATCGGGAATGCTCCCCACTCAAGAATAACCATCCGGAAAAGTTCCGCTGTGACTTCGTCAAAAAGGAAGGATATCAGTATTCCGAAAACGAAAAATCCAAGAAGAATTGCCGCCGCTTCCGCGGTGGCTTTTAATTTAAGCTTTTCCATCAAATCAGACTTTGGACATCTTTTTGATGACAACTTTTTTGCAGGGCATATCGTTGGGATAGGTTGCAACGGAAGCAACTGCATCGAGAACTTCAAGACCTTCGGTTACGTGACCGAAAGCTGCATAGTTGCCGTCAAGGAACTCGCTGTCTTCGTGAACGATGAAGAACTGGCAGGAAGCGGAGTTGGGGTCAGAAGTTCTTGCCATGGAAATAACGCCTTTTTTGTGGCTGATGGTGTTCTGGGTCCATCCGTTGGAAGCAAATTCACCATAGATTTCGGGTTTGCAGCCGCCGGTGCCGTTACCTGCGGGGTCGCCGCCCTGAATCATGAATCCTTTGATGATTCTGTGGAAAGTAAGACCGTCAAAAAAACCTTTTTCAACAAGTGCTTCAAAGTTTGCAACGGTTTTGGGTGCTGCGATAGGGTCAAGCTCGATCATCATGGAGCCGTAACCTTTGATATCAAGTTTAATCATGTAATTATCCTCCTGATTTTAAACAATATCAATATTGTACTATTTTTAAAAGGGAAAGTAAAGAGAAAATAAAAAAGCCTTCCCCTTGAGAGGAAGGTTAATTTTTCGGAAATTTATTACCAAAAAAGACTGATGAAGTGCAATCTTTATTTTGAGTTAAGATCTTTTATCAATGAAAGAATATGTTCCGCCTGAACAGGAGAAAGTTTTTCGATTTCGTTTATAATTTCCCGGGATTTTTGTGGAGAATGGGCGTTTACGTTTAAAAAATCCGCAGGTTCAATACCAAGATATTCACATATATAGAAAAAACCGGCCATTGAGGGCATCGTGCGGCGATTTTCAATTTTATTGATATAGCTTTCGCTTTGCCCGAGAGAAAGACTCATATCCCTTGCCGAAACACCTTTTTCAATCCGAAGTTCAGCAAGTCTTGTGGCAAACCATTCCATATAGTCCATAAAATCACCTCCGATATGTATAATATAATGCCATGCATATCGAATTGTGGGGATTTTAAAGATTGATTATTGTTGACACAGGGAAAATAAGGATGTATTATTGATTTACATAAGAATTTGAGTATATAACGAACTGGAGGTCATATGATGTATTGTATAAATTGCGGTAAAGAACTTCCCGATGATGCTAAATTCTGTCCCGGCTGTGGAAACAAAATCGGAAGTAAACCTAAAGCTGATTTTAAAATACCAGATGTTAAAGTACCTGACTTTTCAAATTATATAAAAGCAGTAAAAATCCCGAAAAAAGTCCTTGTTCACGCTGCGGCAGGAATTGCGGCAATTATCCTGATAATTCTTTTGATAGTTCTTTTCTCTTCGATTTTTTCTTCAAAATCAAAACTTCCGTATGGAGTAAAATTCGGCGATTCCATCGAGAAAGTACTTGATAAAGCAGAAAATTCCTGGCTTGACGAAAGTATTTTGGGCGAAGAATTTGTTGCTTCAAACATAGATTCCTCTTTCCTTGGCTTTGAAGAAAAAATATTCACCTTTGATATTGAATATTATTTTGACAATACAGATTCTCTTAATCGTGTTGAAATGGAAGTGTCTTACGATTTAAACTATTCCGGCCATTTGCGCAACGAAATATCCGATTATCTCAACGATTCCGGAGCTGAAACCGTAAAAGCTGAAAATATTGTTGAAATGCTCAAAACAAAAGACATGATAATTGAACTTACAAACCTCGGAAATGCCGACTGCAGCATTGAATACCGTCCGATTTGTTCCGAAAATTTCGGAAAATTTATAAAAGGAAATAAAATAAATCTTCCCTATGGTCTTGAATTTGGTGCTTCCGCGGAAGAAATAATCGAAGCAGATAAAAATGCAGTTTTAGAAAGCAGCAATGAGCACAGCCTTGATTCTGAACTTTGCGCAACCTATTTTGGATTTGACCATACCGATTTCAGCGTTTCTTTATCCTATCATCTTGATAATTCCTTAAATCTTGAAGCGGTATCTCTTTCGACAAATCTTGGATGGTATTCCGGCAACGCTTACAACATGTTAAAAAATATGTTTGTCGAAGAACTTGGTGAGCCTTTCTCCCAGAATGACACCGAACTTGTGTGGGAAATAGACGGTGTGACCGTATTGCTTGACAGTCTTGGAAATGACGGCGGTATTTCTATAACTTCTTCCAAAAATCATACCGGCGGCGAAAGCGAAAATAATGTTCCTGCTTCCGGAATTGTTCTTCCTAATAACGCCTCTTGGGGTGATACGATTGAAGAATCCATGCAAAAAGATCCGGATTCCGGCTTTTGGTACGACGGTGATGATGCTCCTCTTAACAGCCGTGTGGATTATACTTTCTTTGGTCTTGATGACCCAAACGATGACTTTAGTCTGACTTATGTTTACGATTCCAATGGCAGCCTTTGCGAAATAGGCCTTTACGTTCTCCAGATGGAAGAACCAAGAGAGAATCTTTGGGAACAACTCGAATTTTATTTTAACAATATGACCGGAATAGTCGGAACCGATGTTAACATATTTAATTACTATAAAACGATGCAATGGATAGTTGAAGACACTGAGATTGTTCTTATCTGTGAGCACGAAGATTTTGGTTCGTTTATAATTAATTATCGAAAAATTTATTAACAAGAAAAAAGACAGCCTTTCGGCTGTCTTTTTCTTTTGACATATTCCCCCCATTGTTTTATAATGTTTCTATAACCTTTTAAAAGGAGCGTGCATCATGGAATATATCATCAAAAACGCAAAAATCGCAACCATGGACCGTGAATATCCTTTTGCCGAAGCGGCAATAGTCAAAGACGGAAAGTTCAGTTTCTGCGGAAGCCTTTCCGAAGCCGAAAAACTTGTTTCCGATAAAGCAGAAGTCCTTGATTGCGGCGGAAAATTCGTTATGCCTGGCTTCAACGATTCCCACATGCACTATCTCCACTATGTAAAAACAAAACTTTCCGTTGACCTTTGGGGAACGGTTTCTGTAGATAACATCGTCCGGAAGATGAGCTCTGCTTTTGAGCATTTTGATAAGGAAAGCGGACTTTGGCTTATCGGCGAAGGCTGGAACCACGATTATTTTACCGAAGGCGAACGCCGTTTTCCAACAGCAAAAGACCTTGATAAAATTTCCGAAGATTATCCCGTGCTCATAATGCGTGCCTGCTATCACGTCGGCGTGCTCAACACAAAAGGTATGATGCTCATGGGCCTTGATTCCGAAAAAGCAGCCGAACTCGGTGCTTTCTGTGAAGTTGACGAAAACGGAAACCCCAACGGCGTAATAAAAGAGAACTATTTTGATGAGGTAAAATCAAAGCTTCCTTATCCGGATCTTGATATCCTTGTGAAAATGATGATTGAATGCCAGAACGACCTTTATGAACAGGGTATAACCGCCGTTCAGTCCGACGATATGAAATACGCCCCGGAAGGAAGAGCTTACGAACTTCTTGATGAGCTGAAAGCCGCCTCCGTTGACGGAAGACTTAAAATCCATTATGCGGAACAGGCGCTTTCCCAGACCCGCGAGGAAGTTGACGACTGGTTCAGCCATGAACATTACAAAATGCGTGAAGGAAGTTTTAAAGTTTCCTGCCTTAAACTTATTTCCGACGGAAGCCTCGGCGCAAGAACCGCTCTTATGAAAGCACCCTATGCGGACGATCCTTCCACAAAAGGCATTGCGATTTATTCACGTGACGAACTGAACGGATTCGTTCTTGAAGCACAAAAACGCAATATTCCCGCTGCGATCCACGCAATAGGCGACGGAGCCATGGAAATGTGCCTCGATGCCATCGAAAACGCGAAGAACGCTTATCCCGAATATTCCCCGAGACACGCGATAGTCCATTGTCAGATCACAAGCAAGGAGCAGGTCGAACGTCTTTGCCGGCTTGGAATAATGCCGCTTACACAACCTGTTTTCATCGATTATGATATGCATATCGTTTATGACAGAGCCGGAAAGGAACTTGCCGAAACCTCCTACGCCTGGAAAGATTATCTTGACGGCGGCGTTCACGAAGCTTTCGGAACCGACTGCCCGGTTGAAAATTTCAAACCCTTGCGCGGAATTTACTGCGCCGTTACAAGAAAAGACTGCAAAGGAAACGGTCCGTATCTTCCGGAACAGGCGGTTTCCATGTATGACGCGCTTTATGCCTATACTGCCGAAGGCTCTTACGTAAGCGGTGACGAGGATATCCGCGGAAAAATAAAACCCGGAATGGAAGCGGATTTTATCGTCCTCGACAAAAATCTCTTCGAAATTCCCGAGGAAGAGATCCTTGGAACAAAGGTACTTGAAACCTATATCGGCGGAGAAAGGGTTTTTAAAAGATAATTGCCTCTGCAAATTTATTTAAAGGATGTATCTGATGAACTGGTTTATTGATTTTATTTCCAACAAATTTTTTATAACTGCCGTTACCTCCTGGACCGTTGCCCAGGTGCTCAAGGTTTTTATTCATGCTTTCATTACAAAAACCTGGGATTTTTCAAGACTTTTCGGCGACGGAGGAATGCCGAGCGGACATTCCGCAACCGTTTCTTCCCTTGCCACAATAAGCGCGCTCACCTATGGTTTCGGTTCTTTTGAATTCGCGATAAGCGGAATTCTTGCCGTGATCGTCTGTCACGACGCAATGGGCGTTCGCCTTGAGGCAGGAAAGCACGCAAAACTCCTTAATATCCTTGTGGATTCTTTTGAAAAATTTTCAAAAAAGGAACTTCCGGAAGTTGTGCTCAAAGAATTTGTCGGACACACACCCTTACAGGTAATAACCGGTATCCTCCTTGGCATTTTCTGTGCTTTGGCAATGCATTTCTTTGTTTTTGTTTAAAAGAGGCAGTTTATGACAAAACTCGGTTTTGGATTTTTAAGGCTTCCGCTTACTGATAAAAAAGATGAGCACAGCATTGACTATGCCGTGCTCAATTTCATGGTGGATTTTTTCATCGAAAAAGGCGGAAAATATTTCGATACTGCGTTTACATATCTTGGCGGTGCTTCGGAAGAAGCGATACGCATTTCTCTTGCCGAAAGACACCCAAGGGATTCTTTTATACTTGCGGATAAACTTCCAAGCTGGCTTATACACAGCCCTGAGGACTGCAGGAAGATTTTTGAAAAGCAGCTTTTGCGCTGCGGGGTCGATTTTTTCGACGTTTATATGCTTCATTGGCTTAATGAAGCGAATTATATCAACGCAAAAATCTGCGGAGGGTTTGAATTTCTCGAAAAACTCAAAGCCGAAGGAAAAATTAAAAAAAGCGGTTTCTCTTTCCATGACAGTCCCGAACTTCTTGATAAAATTCTTTCCGAACACCCCGAAATCGATTACGTACAGCTTCAGATAAACTATCTTGATTGGGAAAGCCCCGCTTTCCGCGCAAAGGAATGTTATAAGGTTGCCGAAAAACACGGCAAGGAAATTATTGTAATGGAACCCGTCAAAGGCGGGACCCTTGCTGATCTCCCCGAAGAAACCGTTTCCTTTTTCATTGAATCGGGAATGTCGGATTCCCCCGCGTCCTACGCAATCCGTTTTGCGAAAGATCTTCCTTTCGTAAAATACGTTTTAAGCGGAATGAACAGTCCCGAACAGCTTTCCGAAAACATCGGTGAATATCCCTGCCTTTCCGAAAAAGAACTTTTTTCCCTTGAAAAAGCGGCTGAAATGATCCGTTCCAAAACCGCCGTTCCATGTACCGGGTGCTCTTATTGCGCGGGGGTGTGCCCTGTTCAGATTCCGATCCCCCGATATTTTGAAGTTTATAACGAATATTGCCGGAATCCGGAGGAAAGCTGGAAAATTGAACACGCCTATTCCTCCGTTACCCGAAATTTTTCAAGACCTTCCGACTGTATGCGCTGTCGTCTTTGCGAACAGAACTGCCCGCAAAAAATAAACATAGTTGAAACTTTACAGAAGGTTTCAAGAACGTTCGGATATAAAAAAAACGCCTGCTTTTGCAGGCGTTTTTTTTATATAAGTATTCCGTTGCAATGATCGATCTCGTGCTGGATTATCTGGGCTGTCCAACCGAAAAATTTTCCGGTCTGCGGTTTAAGATTCATATCAAGATATTTCACCGTTATAAACTGAAAACGCTTTGTTTTACGGATTCCGGAAAGAGAAAGGCATCCTTCTTCCGTTTCATATTCACCGGATCTTTCGGTGATTTCCGGATTGAACATGATCATATCCGTTCCGTTGTTATCAAAAACAATTATGCGTTTTTTTACGCCGATCATGTTTGCCGCCATTCCGACGCATCCCGCTCTGTTTGCCGCAAGAGTATCAAGAAGATCTTTTGCGGTCTGCATATCAAGAAAGGTTGCGTCCGCGGATTTCTGCGCAAGGAACATCGGGTCATGCACTATGGTTTTTATCATTATTCCTCTCTCCTTTTAGTAGCAAGCGATATTGCTGTCGGTTCTGGATTCTGTTCCGCCCACAAGGGTTCCGTTTTCAAGGCGGACGATCATCTGTCCTCTTCCGAAACTCGGAGTAGTAAGATCAACGCGAATATTGTGTCCCTTTTGCTGAAGCAAGCGGGCAAGTTCGGTGTTGAAGCGGGTTTCAACGGTAACGGTGTTGTCCCGCATCCACTGCCATCTCGGAGCATCAAGCGCCTGCTGGGGATCAAGGTGGAAATCTATATAGTTCATCGCAACCTGAAGATGACCCTGGGGCTGCATATATCCGCCCATTACACCGAAAGGTCCGACCGCTTTTCCGTCTTTAAGGATAAAACCCGGAATAATTGTGTGATATGTGCGTTTTCCCGGTTCAAGGCAGTTTGCGTCTTCCGGATCAAGAGAAAAATCGCATCCGCGGTTCTGCAGCGAAATTCCGGTATCTTTTACAACGATTCCTGAACCGAATCCCATATAGTTTGACTGGATATAGGAAACCATATTTCCTTCGCCGTCGGCACAGCAAAAATAGACTGTTCCGCTTTTCGGAGGAATGGAATGAGTATGGATCTTTGCCGTTTCCCCGATTTCCTTTGCCCTTTCTGCGCCGTATTCCGGTTTTATAAGGTCGTTATAATCAAGCTCCATATAATCCGGATCCGTAACGTAACGGAAAGCATCCGCAAAGGCAATCTTCATTGCTTCAAGCTGTTTATGATACGTTTCCGCGCAGTCTTTTTCCGTAAACTCAAATTCTTTAAGGATATTGAGCGCCATAAGGGCAACTATTCCCTGTCCGTTGGGCGGAATTTCGCAAACTTCGTATCCACGATAATTCACTTTGATCGGTTCGACCCATTTTGCCTCGAATTCAGCAAGGTCCTCAAAGCGAAGATAACCTCCGAATTCCCGGCTGTCGGCGTCGATTTTTCTTGCTATCTCTCCGGAATAGAAAGCGTCCGCATTTGTTTTTCCGATAGCCTCAAGAGTATCTGCATGGTTTGGAAGTTTTATTATGTCCCCGGCCTCATAAGGTTTGTTTTCCGGCGCAAAGGTTCTGAACCATTCGTCAAATTCGGGTTTTCCCTCAAAAACTTTTGTATATTTATTAAAAGCGCCCTTCCACATAAGCGCAAGGTTCGGAGCGCAGGGATATCCTTCCCTTGCATAACGTACCGCGGGAGCAAGATCTTCGGAAAGGGAAAGTTTTCCGAATCTTCTGTTAAGTTCCGCCCAGGCTTTCGGCGCACCGGGAACCGTTACCGCTGTCCAGCCGAAGGTCGGCATTTTTCCGTTATTGTCTTTTTTGTCATTAAGAATCGCTTCAATCGAAGCCGCCATAGGTGCCGGACCGCTTGAGTTGAGTCCGTAGAGTTTCTGATCTTTTGCTGACCAGACAAGCGCAAAGGCATCCGAACCGATTCCGTTTGCGGTGGGTTCAACAACAGTAAGTGCGGAAGCGGTCGCAACCGCGGCATCAACTGCGTTTCCGCCCTTTTTAAGCATCTCAAGACCCGCAGCGGAAGCCATGGGGCTTGATGCGCAGACCATTCCTCCCCTTGCATAAACGGGATATCTCTGTGAAGGATATTTCTGACAGGTTGGATTAAAAGGGGTTTTCATATAAAATTATCACCTTGTTTTCCCTTTATCTTTTTTCAAAATTCATTGTACCACATTTTTCCGTCGGTTTCCATAACGACCTTGATAAAACTGTTGACAATGCAATTTTTTAATGTAAGATATAATAAGATAAAAATCAACTCTTTTTAAAGGAGAAAAAATGAAAGAACTTTTTAAACTTTTTCTTGCCTTTGCAAGAATCGGCGGTCTCACCTTCGGCGGCGGCTATGCAATGCTTCCCATGCTTCAGCGCGAAGCCGTTGAAAAGCTGGGATGGGTAACCGAAGAAGAACTGATGGATTATTACGCCGTCGGACAGTGCATTCCCGGCGTTATTGCTGTAAACACGGCAACCTTTATAGGAAACAAAGTAAAAGGTCTTGCCGGGGCAATAGCGGCTTCTCTTGGCGTAATTTCCCCTTCTCTTGTGATAATAATCGCCATTGCCGCGTTTATCCAAAGTTTTTCCGAACTTGAAGTGGTACAGAATGCTTTTGCCGGAATCCGCGTCGGAGTATGCATACTTATTTTTTCCGCAATTATAAAACTTTTCAAAAAAGCAATTGTCGATAAATTCACTTTTGCACTTTTTACGGCAGTTCTTCTGCTTACCGTTTTTTCCAAAATCAGTCCCATAACCTTTGTAATTCTTTCCGCTTTTGCGGGAATAATCGTCCAGGTTTTTTTCATCGGAAAAGGAGGTAATAAAAAATGATTTACCTTCAGCTTTTCTGGGAATTTTTCAAAACCGGTCTTTTCACCGTTGGCGGCGGTCTTGCTTCTCTTCCTTTTCTTTATGAAATTTCCGACAAAACCGGCTGGTACAGCCATGCTCAGCTTGCGGATATGATTGCTATTTCCGAATCCACCCCCGGTCCCATCGGCATCAATATGGCAACCTATGTCGGGTTCACCTCCGCCGGAATCCTCGGTGCCGTTATCGCAAGCATCGGCTTTATCATACCTCCCATTATAATTGCAACTATTGTTTCCCGCTTCCTTAAAAAATTCAGCGAAAACAAATTTGTAAAAGGCTCTTTCTATGGTCTTCGCGCCGTTTCTGTTGCGCTTGTTTGTGCGGCGCTTGTTTCTGTTGTTGAAATTTCGCTTATCAATATCCCCCTTTTCGGCGAAACCGGAAATTTATTCGACCTCATCAGCATCCCCGGAATAATCCTTGCGGCAGCATGCTGGTTCGTGCTCAAAAAACGGAACCCGCATCCGGTAGTCATTCTCGGAATCAGCGCAGCCGCCGGAATCCTTCTCGGATTCCTCGGACTTATGTGATCCGCAGCGCATTGTCTTACAAAAAAATCAACCCCGTGCTCAAAACGAGCACGGGGTTTTGTTTTTCAATATTAAACTTTAACTCCCGGAAGATTCGGGTCATCCCATTCGTTAAGACCGCGCCACTGCATATCCATAGCTTCCTGCCATGTAAGCTTTCTCGGGTCTTCAGCAAGGTAGTCCATAAGCTCCTGAAGGCCTTCGCCGGTAACGTTGCTTATCTCGAAAACCCTTTCGCATCCGGAATTGACCATCCAGTTGCGAACCATCGGAACGTTTGCAAAAGGAGAATCTATTTTTGTTATAATTCCAATGAGCGGACGGTTGGTGAAACATTGGCAGTCCGCTTCAAAAACCGGAAAAGGTTCGTCCGCCGCCATTAAAAGCGCAAGGACGTCCGCCTCAAAAGAAAAACAGGCAAGGCCAAGACCACATCTTTTGGTTTCCGCATACTCACCGGGTGAATCGATTACCCATTCCTCGGTGTTGGTATATTGGGTTTTGTGGTAATGGAGTTCCTCGCCTTTTAAAACCTGGGTCAGCGAAGTTTTTCCCGCTTCGGTACGGCCCATAAGAAATAATTTTTTCATTTTTCCTCTTTAAACCTCCGTCACTTCACAGACGGTGAATTTAAGTTTATATTCAAAAAATTCAACAACACCTTCAAGTGCGCTTCGGACATTTGAATGGTCGCCAAGAATTACAACCGAACCGCTGAAACGGTCCAGGGTTCCGATTTCGACGTTTCCGCTTTTCATTGCGATATCCGCAACAATGATCGCCGCTTCTTCCGGAGTTACGTGAACAAGTCCGATGGATTCGCCGGTGTGGTCTTCTCCGAAATGGGTTCCTATATGGAGTGCAAGGTTCTGATAAATTCTTGTTTCGGAAGAACCGATAAGCTGCGCAAGGGAAATTTCCTTGCCTTTTACTTTAACGCGGACTACACGAAGTTCGTCCATTTTAAGTTCTTCATATTTTTTTCGGAAAACCTTTTCAAGGAATTCCTCTCTGGTCATGCGTACACTCATAGCCGCACTTCCTTTATCGTTTGGTAACTTCGCAGACTACGTATTTCATAACGTCGCGGAAATACTGGCAAACCTCGTTGAGGGCTGCGGTAACGTCCGCGATATCGCCGGTTACGATCATTGTTCCGGTAAAACGGTCCGCAAAACCAAGATAAACGTTGCCGCTTTTAACCGCAATATCAGAAGCGATAACTGCGGATTCCGGCGGGGTCATATTCATAATTCCGATTGCGGTGGAGCCGTAATCTATGGACGGGTTAAGACCCAGTTTCTGATATATGATAGGAGCAGGTCCGCCGATTACATGGGCAAAGGTGATTTCCTTACCTGCAACGGTTTCCTGAACTATTCTTATCTGTTCATGGGTGTCGTTCATAAAAGTCGTTTCCTCCTGATTTTTCGTTTTTTCAAGAACCAAAAACCAATCTATGAAAAAGCAAAACATACTTTTGCTTATACATATTTTTACTTAACTATATACTATCACAAAACCCCGAAAAGGTCAACGGATTGTTCGGCGAACGAACCATTTATTTTATCACAAAAAAGCACCGCCGAAAGGCGGTGCTTTTTTATGTTCACCATATTATTGATCGTCAAAATGGCCGTCGACACAGTTCCAATCATCTTTTCGGGGTAAAAACCTTTTTTGATCCGGTTATACCTTTTATCACATATAATCGGAAGATATTCACAAAATAAAAACTGACTCTCTAATGTTATGTGTTGTGAGAATGGATGGTGGCGGTAACCTGTACGATAGGTACGGCAATAGTTAAAATCCTGCCACATTTGTTACGAATATACCATAATATTGTCTAAATTATCGGCAAAATTCCAATTAAAAATTCATCTGAATTTGCATTATTTTTTCTGATAGCGGCATATTTACAGCTTCAATTAAAGTATCCTTGTACTATATTCAGTATATAGCGCCATTCTGGGTAGTGAAACGATGTAATCCAGCTATAACTAAAAGTTCTTTTCCAATTCAATCACATGGGAGGACTTTCTTGCAAACATTTTTCCCAGTGTTTTGCGTAATCTCTCTGCATTTATCCACTTAACTTTCTGCACCACTTCAAAAAGTCTGGGTCTTCCGGGCACTCCACGTGCTTTAAGCGACGGAGAAACAGCAAAACGAATCGTCTTTTCAGTTCTGGATTTATCAGCTACATCAAGGTTTGTGGTAAGCGGGTCCAATCATCTTTACACACACTCTACCGAATCATAAAAGGACTTGAGGTATATGTAAAGATATGTTTTCTCCTGCTCCACAAACTCCACTTCCTTTTAGCAACAGTATTCCTCGGATTCATTATACAACTCAAAACCACAAAGCCAAAAGCATATGTTCTTTTTGCAAATGTTGGCGCTTCTTTGTCCAAATACATTTACTGTTTTCCATATTTTATTGACTAAATTCCAAAAGAGTAATACTATAATTACAGAACAATCCGAAAGGAGGTTTCATTATGTCCTGGCTTGATAATTTTCCTTATCCTCATTCTGCCGACCGCAACGGAGACGGCGATGTGGATTTCAATGAACGTGCCGAATATGACTATATGTATGATTCTATCATGGGCACCAACATGAGCGGATTCTGTCCCGAAAATGATGAAGACGATTCCTGTCCGGAGGACGATGACGACTTTTTTGATAATGAAGATGAAGAAAAAGATGAGGACGAGCTTGCAGGAGAATATTCTGACAGACTTGATTTCGAAGATATAACAGAAGCAGATTGGGACGGTTATTATACATCCGATGGTACTTTCAACGATTGGGAAATTGACGACATGTTCGATTATTCCGATGATGAAGGTTTCTGGGATAAATGCGGAAATTATCATGAATACGTCCCGGCTGATGATGATATTGATGGATCCGACAATACTGATTATGACGGCAATTCCGATGCCAAATACTTTGCCGATATAGATCTTTCAAAAGTTATCCGGGCAAAAGGTCGGTGGATTGATAACACATGTTTCATATATGGCAGAAAGAACCATGACGATTATATCGGTGCTTATTGTAATGGTGAGTTTTTTCCTTATTCCGTCCGCGGAGACTGGCGTGAACCCGATCCGCCTGGTTTGCAGGATGAATTGAGTAAGGAGGAACTTTATAAAAAAGTATCCGGTCTTGTTAACAGCAAATTTGCTGACAAAATGGCAATGTACATCAAAGGAACTTCTGCTTACGAAGGAGGTGTTGGTTTTTGGTATGATGATATTCTTTATTTTGCAGATTTCAATGATAAGTATATTGGCGTTATTACAAAAGACGAATTTATCCCACTCGAAGAATATTATAAAAACCAACAAACAGAATCCAATCCTGACGATGAAACATTTGAATTCAATGAAGATAATTTAATTAAGGATATTGATTCTTTCTTTTCGGAATCATCCAAGACCGCTGAACCTGAAATCACTTTCAGCAACTCTCCTGCCGGAAAAATGTTTGCAGCTGCATACGATAAGTTCCCGGAATTGGAGAATTATCTCACTCCAAAAGATTTTGAGGAAGGTTTTTCTACCCTTACGGGAAAAGTGTATTCCAAAAACCGCCCGCTTGCGGCAGATTGCTGGGCATGGATAGTCACCAGTTATGCGGATAAACTTCTTAACGACCCGGATTTCGGACATCTTACTGACGAATATTTCAGATATATTCCAAGCAATATGTTTAATTCTGATGATAATGACAGATACAAATTCATTCAGCATTACATAGCAGAAAGGCCTGAACTTATGGAGATTCTTTTTTCAAAAGCTCCGTACGACAGGAACAACTCCGCTCCTTTTGAATTTCTTGGCTGGAGCATAGTCCGCAATGATTTTACTTCCTTCGAAAAAGCATATTTTATGCTTCTCAACAACGAAAAATGGGTTTCTGCTCCTCCGAAAAAAGAAGATATTATTGAGGAAGCTCTTAACAATCGGGAATGTTTTGCAAGAAACCAATCTTCCGAAAAATTCTATGTTTTCTTTAAAGAAGAAATCAAAACCATTGAACATGCAGGAAAAAGGCAGCACCTCAACGATATTCTCAAACACAGACTCAGCTATGGATTCCCATTTGCAAAACCTTCTACTGAACAGCAATACAGTCGGATTCTTCAGGATATTCCCTCAATAAAGGATAACGTTCCTGCCGAAAATATTTCTCAAAAACCTGCTCAATGCAAAAAGGCCGCCTCCTCTGCTGAAATGGTTTCCAAGGAAAAAGCTCCGGAAGAAAAAGCTCCGGAAGAAAAAGCTTCAACAGCTGTTATAGAAAGAGACGCTGACATAAATACCGAACTTCATGTTCTTTATGAACGCAAACGTGTTCTGGAGGCATTGATTGCTGAAATCGATATAAAAATCGAAAAACTGGAGTCCTGCAGTGCAACTAAAGATGAGTTTTTCACCAACGCTGAAGTTGTTGGCATGAAATATTATGACCGCAGTGACGGCGAGCTTGTGATAGGAACAAAGCTTACTCTCGTACGCGACCTTGAAAATGAATACGATTCCAACGCCGTAGCCGTATATGATGATAAAAACCGCAAGGTTGGCTTCATCACAAAACGCACCAATTCTCCTTTGGCAAAAGATCTCGATAACGGAAGAAAACTTTATGCAAAAGTTTCTTCAACTCCCATTCCGGATCATTATCCGAATATGAAAATTGAAGTTTTTGAAGAAAAATAAGCCAAAAAATCCCTGTGGAAATTCCACAGGGATTTTTTATTCATCAATCATATAGACAGAAAACGGAATCGCCATGTTTTCGGTTCCGGTCCTTCTGTTTCGCTTATTTACAATTTCTGCCGCTTCCTGGTCTGTTTCCGGATCATCCACCACCGCGACAAACTTTTTCCCCGCATCCATAAGCCTTGCTATGGTTTCGTTTTTAAAGCGGGTAATAAATCCAAGTTTATCGTTTTCCGTAAGATAAACTGCTATGGCGAGTTCATCATGAACGTTGTCAGGCTCACGGTAAAGAATAAGTTCCGTTCCCGGAGTTATCTCATCAATGGCTTTGCGTTCCTCTTCGCTTCCGATATAATACTGCATTCCCGCAATACCGGTTTTGAGCACGAGAATTCGTTTTTCCTTCGGTTTTGAATTATCGCGGTTAAACATCCTCGCCCTGAATGGCTTGCTTGCTTCCTGCATAAGTTTATCCATTTGCAGAAACCTCCTTCAGCATACTGCTTATTTTTGCTTCCAGTACGGTTTTCTTCTTTTCGGCATCACGCTGGCGATGAGAAAGTTCTTCCTTATATTTTTCAGTTTCCTCAGGATCTTCAAGCATTGCTTTTGCGCTGAGTGGGAATTCATTTCTCATTTTTTCCATATCCTGCGCAAGTTCTTCGCGTTTGTTATTATAAAAATCCGTTTCCTCTATAACAGCTGCTTCGTCAGCGGTAGGAACAAAACTTTTATAAATCATTCCTGCAAGGGTATAATCCTTTTTATGTTCCGGAAGTTTTCCCTCTTCTTCAGGATCTTCATTCTTCGAAGCAGCCATAAGCTCCAGAAAAAGCTCAAGAGCATTTTCATCTTCCCCTATGCTGTCAAGGGTATCTTTTATAAGACAAAGCGCCGGAAGATCCTTTCTGCGGTAAGCATCCTGCGCTTTTCCAAAAAGCTCTTTATGTGCTTCTGTAAGTTCCGGGTGCATCTGCGGATGATATTTCTTCACTATTTCATTGTATATGTTCTGGAGCTCATCCTGCTGTGCGGTTGTAAGATTTGCAAACTGCTGCGGTTCTTCCCCCTGCGCTTCTTTAATAGCCTTTTCTCTTTCCTCATTTATAATCGCGTCTATTGCGGCTTCATCGATAGGTTCCCTGCGGTTTATTGCAGTCTGTATCATTTCCTGCTTTTTCTCGAGAAGTTCACATTCAATTTCCGCACAAATCACTTTTTCCTCGATTTCACCGAAAATATCAAGATATTTCTTTTCCGTATTCGGAATTTCCATAAAGCGCATTCTGTCATATTCTTCATAATGCTTTATCAGCACGTATCTTGATGCAATAAGTTCGCCTTCAAGCCAGAAAATAAATCTGCATTTATTCATATCACATAACCTCCAGCGCAGGCTCGATATCCGTAACAGTTATTTCCGCAAGCTTTTCATCTGTAATTTCAACCTCAGAAACGAGTCTGTTTGCCTGATGATTTATTGCGTGCTCAAAAACGTTTCTTACCGCACGGGCGTTTCCAAAATGCTCCTCACGGTGCTCAAAAGCTTCTTCCATCTTTTCTTTAAGATAAGGAACCGCTTCTTCAGAAAGTTTATATCCGTTTGTATTACAGAATCTTTCAAAAATCTTCAAAAGTTCCTCTCCGTTGTAATCCGGGAAAAGGAAGTATTTATTGAATCTTGAACGAAGGCCAGGGTTGGAATCAATGAATTTATGCATAAGGTTATCATATCCCGCAACAATTACAACAAGCTCATCTCTGTGGTCTTCCATTGCTTTAAGAATGGTTTCTATGGCTTCTTTTCCATAACTGTCATCTTTATCGTTAGCAAGAGAGTACGCCTCGTCTATAAAAAGAACTCCGCCGAGAGCGCTTTGAATAACCTCCTGGGTTTTGATTGCTGTCTGACCGAGATACCCGCCAACAAGACCGCTTCGATCTGTTTCAACAAGCTGTCCCTGGGGAAGGATTCCCATAAGGTAATAAAGTTTTGCCACAAGTCGGGCAACTGTGGTTTTACCCGTACCCGGGTTTCCGGTAAAAACGAGGTGATAGGAGATTTTCGGAACCTTCATTCCTCTTTCATCTCTCATGCGGCAGATTCTGATGAAATTCATAAGACTCTGAACGTCATTTTTCACCTTATCAAGTCCCACAAGGCTGTTGAGTTCTTCCAAAACACTTTCAAGAGTCTCTTCTTTTTCCCTTTCCTTTTTTTCTTTTTTAGGATCGGAAACTTTTGTGTAGTTTCGTTTTTCTTCCTGAATACCAGGGAGTTCCGGAGAGAGATTTACGTTTATTGTTATGACGCCGGAAGCGTAATTTCTGTTGTTTTTGTTGTTTTCTTTTTCCGGATCTTTTACCTCCGGTTCTTTGGATTCCTTTTTGTTTTTTTCCGGTTTTGCATAATAACCTGTTGTATTTCTCTCGGTTATCATTTCCGGCTTATGTTCTCTTTCTTTTCCGGGAGCAACACCTTTTCTGTCGCAATAATTTATAAGAGTATCGCTGATTTCTTTAAGGGCTTCTGCTTCTTCAAGAGTAAAGTCTCCGTTGATAAGGGCCATCATGGCAAGGAACCTTCCAATACAATCGGCCATATTCCTGCTTTCGTTTGTTCTGTTATCAATGTCCTTTCTTACAATCGACTTAAAAAATTCAGGTACGTCAAGTTTTCTCTCTTCTTCTCCTGCACATTCCAGCGCAGTCATAAACTGAGCAATGGTATATTCTTTTCCACTGAATGCAGCAATAGCTTTTATGTATTCCTCGGCACAAAGTTCATTTCCTGCCCAGATACGTAAAGTTGCCGCAACAAGCCAATATTTAATTTCATCATCGTATCTTTTATCCGTCAGCTTTGCAATATCATTGATTATTATTTCAAGAGCTTCCTTAACCTTTTTTCTCTCCACCAAAAAGTCCTCCTTCGTCAAAAAATAAATATTATTTTCTGCGAAAAACCGCATTAACAAAACAAATTCCGTGATTCTATTATATACCGAAAAAGTCGCATCTGCAATAGCCCAAAGACCTGCTGGTGTATTTTCGGTATAGCGTGCTCAATGATTTGCAGACTGGTTTTTAACAAAAAAGCCCTGTGGAAAATCCACAGGGCTTTTTGGCGATTATTTTCGCCTTAGTTTTCAGGTGTCTGAAACGATGAATTCTTTAATTTTTTCGCAGATAGCGATTTTCTCTTTGATGAACTCCTCGTCTATCCAACCATCTTTTGCAACATAGAGCCCGTCAAAAGTCAGATCAATTACGATCTCTCCAGCTTCTACGCTGTAGATTTCGCATACTCCTGCTTTTTCAAGAGCGTCATTGAAACGCTGTTTTATCTCTTTGTTCCAAAGGTCAATATGATCGGATTCCACCCTCAGCCATCCATCCGTTTTCAGAACGGATTGCTGAACGTCCATTGTTAATTCGGAATGTCCAGGTTTTGAACTCAACCATGTAAAAAATTCAGCTACGGCAGTAAATCTGCTAAAAACCTCCTCGTCTATACGGTAGCCATTCGGTGTCAACTTTTCAACTTCTGTTTTGATTGCTTCAATGTTTACCATTTTGAATCATCCTTTCTGTTGTCGGTTACCACGTCTATTAACAAAGTGCGCTTGAGTATAATATCACGCAGAAAGCGCATTTTCAAGCCTTTTTTCGCTGTTAACAAGCTGTTGCGACAGTTTTGGTACAGCGGGTATTTATATGTTGTTTTTGTTTGTAGCGCGGTAAGGCGAAAGGAACTCTTACATCCTTGCTGTGCTACATTAGAAATTCCATCGAAAGGCCGGTGCATTGTTAAAGCACAATGCCTCTGAAGTTTATTGGATTTATTAATCATTCATAATATTTTTAATTTTATCTTTCGCTTCTTTAAGATCCTTGCTTGAATCAAGAATCTCATATATCATCTTCAAAAACACTTTGAACTGATAATCAGTCATTCCCATTTCATTTTTGTTTTCATTTCCCATATTTATCACACTTCTTTCTTACATTGTCAAAAATCTTTTTTCCCAAAAAACATTACACAGGCTTTTCCTTCTGCTTTCTTTTTTGCCAAACTTTCATCATGATTTTTTATGTACTCAAAAGCATCTGTAACCGAAAGAAATGCTCTCGGCTGATTATGATAATTTGTCTCATTGGGTGTAATAACAAGATTTATGTGTTTCATTCTTACAGGCGATGATGCCGTATCGACCTTCCATTTCCCAACGGGAGTTTCTATATCAAGACAATTTTCTTTAAAAGAATATGCAAAACCCATTTCTTCACACATTGCTTCAATTTCTTCAATTTTTTCGCTTGCTCTTACTTTGCTTGATATGGGAATTGAAAGTTTTACGTTGTTTTTGGAACTCGGTTTACATTTACGGCAGGGAGTATATCCCGCCGCAACGGCTTCTTCAAAAGTTTTGAAACCCCTGAAATTTGAAAGTCCGTTCATTTTCGGACAATTCCTTAAATGGAATGTTTGATATCCTTTTGCAACCCAGAAAGCACATTCTGGCTGTGTCAGTGTATAGATGTCTTTTATCTCTGTCAGCGAAAGATTTTCGTCCTTTAATTTTGCATCCCTTTCAGTAAGTGCTGCTTTTTGCCTTCCTATAGCCCTTGATTCATCTTTCGGAAGAGATTTTCTTACGCTCTTTTTTTCAAGACTATACTTTCTTTTTATTGGGCGGAGATTATATTCATCTTCAGGGCAAGGTTTGCAATGCTTACAGGGACGTCTTCCGTTTTCAGCGGCTTTTTCGTATTTAACCGTTCCTGTGATAAACCTTGAACCCATAACCGCCGTGCAGGTATATTTATGGAAAACCTCGGAACCCGGAACATAAACAAAGTTCACTCCGCTTTTAGCAAGCATCGCCATATTCCTTTGCATGATATATTCCTTATATTCTTTTTTACAGCAATCGCAGACTTTGCAGTTTTTATAATTAGTTTTTTTCAAGGTTTCACAACCAATGGTTTCCGTTCTTTCAGCTTCCAGTTTTTTGCAGCCTGTTTTATGCATCATTTCTTTTGCGGGGTCATACTGATATGGCAAAACATTGCCTTCTTTGTTTTTCTCGATAATCGGAACCAGAAAATTCTCCTGCCGAAAGCCTATTCCCGAAAGCAATAGTCTTATCACTTCTGCATCATCCGCTGAATTGTGCGCCTTTGCAAATCTTATATCAATTCCATGTGTAAATGCTATCTGGTATTGGGTACCGTAATAATCAGTACTTCCCGTCAAAGCATAATAAATATATTTGTTAATGATATTTGCTTTATGTTTGCTTCTTATTCCGGTTGCTTTTCTGAAAACTTTTTTGAATGTTACTATGGATTCTGGATGCCACCAAAGGATAATGTCCTCTTCGGAAAGCCATTTTTCAAAAGCCTTAAAAACCGTTTCCGCAGAATTCGCATTGCAGAAATCCTCTTTCGTTCCTCCATTATACGCAATATTGCAGGAACTGTATGTTCCTCTATCAGGTTTCACAAGCTTTGTGAAAGTATCAATGCTGTTCCATTTTTCATCAACTTTTATAGCCGCAATCTGCGTTGCCTCTCTTTCTGCGGATTTTTCACCAATCCATTCAATATCCGCTAATACAAACATAATTTCATCCCCATAAAATTTCGTTCATAAATATATTAGATTTTAAAAAGCTTTCTTAAAATGGTTTTTATAATTACAAATATTGTTACATAAAAAAGAATAAATGCTATATATTTCATTTTTTCTCCTTATAATTACCATTCATCGCATTCGTCTGATTCACAATCGAATTCATTGTCGAAATCTTCTTCATCTTCATCGCAACAATCGGAATCTTCCACATCATTTTCAGGGCAGAATCCACTGATGTTTGTTCCCATAACGGAATCGTATGCGTAAAGTTCTTCGGCAGCTTCCCAGCTATCAACTCTTCCATCACCGTTTCTGTCTGCCCTTTCACTAAAACCAAAAAACATGTTAAAATCTCCTTTTCAAGTTGTTCCGTTTTCTTTATAAAGTTGTCAGTATTTTGTTATTTAGTCATTTTAAGTAAATTTCCAAGGACAACAAACGGAATAAGAATTATACAAATGATTATCCAAAACATTTTATTTCCCTCATTTCAAAATTTCCTGTGATTAAATTATATAATTTTTAAATGTTAAAATTCAATGCCACAAGAGGGTGTTGGTGCATTTGCGGTACAACAAGCAGCTTTGTGTTGGTGCTTTTTTGTCCTAGCAGAGTTATTTTTCTTCATAGATGTGTTAAAATTTACCATCACTTCGGTTATGATGAGTTCATAACGACGGAAAATGAAAAATACCGAGGCGTTTATGTTTTCAATAAGTCCTGTGCAAAAGGTCCCGACGGCAAAAGAAACAGTCACAAACTAAAGGACCCAAGCGAAGTAATCCGCGTTGAAGGTGGCTGTCCTGCTATTATTGACAATGAAACTTTTGAAGCTGTTAACAAACGCATTGAAGAAAACAAACACGGATACCAACGTCAAGCCAAGGAATTCTATCTTCTTGCTGGCAAAGTTATTTGCAAAGAGTGTGGGAAATATATGAGCGGCAACTACCGCATATGGGGAAGACATCTGGACACCCTTGTTGTCACCTACCGTTGTCTTACTCCAAACCATCTCTGCAAGAATCGTGAAATCAATCGTGACTACCTTGAATGGAAGGTTGTTGAGTTGCTTGAAGAAAATATCTTCAACAAAAAGTCTCTTCGTCGCATTAAAAAAGATATCGAAACTTATCTTGATTGCAACGATAATACCAACGAAGAGGAATTAGCAAGCATCAACCTCTCTCTAGAAAAAATCAACGCTGAACTGCAAAATATAACAGATGTTATTGCATCCGGAATCATATCAACAGCCCTGAAAGAACGGCTTGTTTCGTTGGAAGAAGAAAAAACTGCTCTGGCTGACAAAAAAGCAAACCTTAACTTGCTCCCTTCCCGTGATACTCCAACCATCGATACAGACTTGCTTTTGGCGCAATATGGATATTTCAGGTTGTCTCCCAAATCCCCAAATTTCAAAACTTTCATTCAGCAGTTCATAAATAAAATTACCGTGGGTAACTACACGGTTTACATAGATCTCAAAACCGGCCTTGATATAGCACCCGC
>JAZTXW010000124.1:0-2239 GCA_045636625.1 Oscillospiraceae bacterium | reverse complement strand
GCTTCTTTTTTGCGGCTTTCAGCAGTTTTGATTGATTCGTTTACAATGCGTCTTGCTTCTTCTTCGGCGGAACCGATTTCGGCTTCCGCAACTCTGCGTCTATATGCAACACCCACCGGGAAAGCGATTATCAAACCAACGACCAAAGCAATGATGCCAACGATCACGCAAACAAGAATATCGCTGGAAGTCAGTTCAGCAAAGATATTCATGCTTTTGATAAAGGTCATGATTTCCATGGTGCTAAAATATTCCTTTCT
Source organism: Oscillospiraceae bacterium (assembly GCA_045636625.1). Taxonomy (GTDB): domain Bacteria; phylum Bacillota; class Clostridia; order Oscillospirales; family Ruminococcaceae; genus UMGS1668. The sequence continues at coordinate 1,979 of JAZTXW010000124.1, read as the reverse complement.
ATATATATTAAAATGCCAGAGGTCTGCAGCAGAAACACACACAGACTTACACATGTTAATATAATAATAACCCTATTTAAAGGTGCTGTCAAGAAATATTGCTTTAAAATGTATAATTTATATTCATTTTTATATATTTTTAAGTAAAATATTCATTTTTACTCAAATTATATATTTATGAGTATTATATTTTAAAATAATCTTTCACAAAATCGTCCGTCAACCGTTGACAAACGTCTTTTACAGTGCTAATATTTATTTAATATTTTAAATGCGTTGATGGGGAAACCGAAGCGTTTTTTCTTCCCAGAGAGGACGGCATGATTCTGAAAGCCCGCCCGTTGAATTTCGTGAAATACCATCCCCGGAGCGTGTGCAAGCGATTCTTTTTGCGAACACACCGTAACCGCCGCGTTAAGGCGGAACTTTGAGTGCGGAAAAGATTTTCCGTAAACAAGGGTGGAACCGTGGAGCTTAAAAGCTTCGCCCCTTAATTTTTTGGGGCGAAGCTTTTTTTATTGCCCCGCAAAAACAGGAGGTAAATTTATGGTTAAAGTATCCCTTCGTGGCGACGTTCATGAATTTGAAAACGGCGTCACCCCTTATCAGATTGCACAGAGCATAAGCGCTGGACTTGCAAGAGTTGCCTGCGCAGCAAAAATCAACGGCGAAGGCTGCGACCTTCGTACCCCTATCGAGGAAGACTGCGAAGTTGAGATCCTCACTTTTGACGATCCTTACGGAAAAAAAGCTTTCTGGCATACAACTTCCCACGTTATGGCACAGGCAGTTCTTCATCTTTTCCCGGACGCAAAATTCTCCATCGGTCCGGCAATTGACAACGGATTCTATTATGACTTCGACGTTGAAAAACCTTTCACCGTTGATGATCTTAAAAAAATCGAAGACGAAATGGCAAAAATCATTAAAACCGGCCTTGAGCTCAACAAATTCACCATGAGCGTTGAGGAAGCAAAAGAGGTTATGAAAGACCAGCCTTACAAACTCGAACTCATTGATGAGCACGCAGGAAAAGGCGAAGCTCTTTCTTTCTACAAACAGGGCGATTTCACCGAACTTTGCGCCGGTCCTCATCTTATGAATATTGCTCCTATCAAAGCATTCAAACTCACTTCCACCACCGGTGCTTACTGGCGCGGAAGCGAAAAGAACAAAATGCTTTCCCGCATCTATGGAATTTCCTTCCCGAAGAAAGCTGAACTTGAAGCTTACCTCGAAGCAGTTGAAGACGCAAAACGCCGTGACCACAACGTTCTCGGCCGCCAGCTTAAATATTTCTGCAACAGCGATTACGTCGGTCAGGGGCTTCCGCTCCTTATGCCGAAAGGCGCAAAACTCTTCCAGATCCTCAACCGCTACGTTCAGGATAAAGAGGAATATGAATACGGCTATGTAATGACCAGAACTCCCCTTATGGCAAAATCCGACCTTTATAAAGTTTCCGGACACTGGGATCATTACAAAGACGGAATGTTCGTTCTCGGCGACGAGGAAAAAGACAAGGAAGTTTTCGCTCTTCGTCCCATGACCTGCCCCTTCCAGTATCAGGTTTATCTCAACGACAAACACTCCTACCGTGAACTTCCTTTCCGCTACGGTGAAACTTCCACTCTTTTCCGTAACGAAGCTTCCGGCGAAATGCACGGACTTATCCGCGTTCGCCAGTTCACCATCTCCGAAGGACACCTCATCATCCGTCCCGACCAGCTTGAGGAAGAATTCAAAAACTGCCTCAAACTTGTTAAAGAGGTCATGACCGACATCGGTCTTTATGAAGACCTCACCTTCCGTTTCTCCAAATGGGATCCGGAAAACAAGGATAAATATGAAGGTACTCCCGAAATGTGGGAAGAAGCCGAAGGCGCAATGAGAAAGATCCTTGATCACATCGGTCTTGATTATACCGAAGCTGCCGGCGAAGCCGCTTTCTACGGTCCGAAACTCGACATCCAGGGCAG
>JAZTXW010000123.1:0-1672 GCA_045636625.1 Oscillospiraceae bacterium | reverse complement strand
CGTTTTCACCTTTCTGGTTGATGATGGTATCGATCGCAAGAGCGGTTTTACCGGTCTGGCGGTCGCCGATGATAAGCTCACGCTGGCCGCGGCCGATAGGAATAAGGCTGTCAACTGCTTTATAACCGGTCTGGAGCGGGCTGTCAACGGATTTTCTTTCAATAACGCCGTGAGCTTTTTTCTCAACCTGGCGGTATTCTTCGGTGAGTATCGGACCTTTGCCGTCTATGGGCTGGCCAAGAGCGTTTACGACTCGACCGATCATGGCTTCGCCAACCGGAACAGAAACGATCTTTCCGGTGCAGCGAACTTTGTCACCTTCAACGATTTTACTGTCATCGCCGAGAAGTACGCAGCCTATGTTGTTCTCTTCAAGGTTCTGGACCATTCCGTAAACCTCGCCGGGGAATTCGATAAGCTCGCCTGCCATTGCGTTGTCAAGTCCATGAACCCTTGCGATACCGTCGCCGACCTGGACAACTGTTCCGAACTGGGAAGTTGCAAGGCGGCCTTCATAATTTCTGATCTGTTCTTTGATCAGTTTGTTGATTTCATCGGGTCTGAGATTCATTAACTTTTCATGCCCCTTTTATCATATTTGAATTGTTTTCAGCTGTTTTGTAAGTCCTTCGAATTTTGCTTTCACTGAAGCATCGAGCATTTCGTTTCCAACATAAAGAACCATTCCGCCGATTATCGAAGGATCCACCGAGGTTTTGAGCACGATGGTTTTGCCGTATTTTTCACCAAGTTCCCTTTTGACCTGTTCGATCTGGTCTTCGGTCATTTCGATTGCGGTAACGGCTTCCGCTTCAAGAATATTTTTCTTTTCTTTATATCCGCGTTCAAAGTCAAGGAACATCTCCATAACTTCGTCCATGCGGTTTCTGTCGATAAGAGTCATAAGGAAGCTTATCAGATAGTTGTTTCCTCCATCAAGGATTTTGGAAACGGTTGCCTTGAGTTCTTCTGAAGAAAGAATTTTTTCTGTCATAAGACGTTCAAAATCCTTGTCTGCTTTCATTTCGGCATAAAGTGCGCCGAACTGTTCGTAAACCTCGTCTTCACAATTTTCCTCAAAAGCAATATCCAGAAGTGCTTCGGAATATCTTCTGACCGCAAGGCTCATAAGCTTACACCTCCTTGATCATGGAGATGGATTCACTGATAAGCTGGGCGTGGTCCTCTTTGGTAAAGGATTTTCCCGAAATTTTTTCTGCGGCGTCGATGGTCATATCGACAATGGAATCACGCAGTTCTTTTTCGGCCTGCGTGCGTTCTCTGTCAATCTCTTTTCTTGCATTGGTTATGATGGTTTCAGCCTGTTCGCGTGCTTCCGCAACGATTTTTTCCTTCATAATTTCACCGTCCTGGGTTGCGTTATGAAGAATTTCGGCTTTTTCATCATGGGCACCTTTGATCATTTCAGCATATTCGCTTTCAAGTTTTTCCGCATTTTCTTTTGCTTCGTTTGCTGCGGAAAGATCTTTTGCAATTGCTTCTTTGCGTTCTTCAAGCATTGCTTTGATTTTATCCGCAAAGAAAACTTTTACAATTACGAAAAATGCAAGAAAGGTTGCGCCCTGAATAACAATGGTTCTTATGAGATTGGCATCCAATTTTATAAGCCAGCTATCCATATTGTTACCAAACTTTCTGTAATTTTTTGTTT
>JAZTXW010000122.1:0-12657 GCA_045636625.1 Oscillospiraceae bacterium | reverse complement strand
GCCATTTTGAAGAGAACGCCTACAACAAGGACCCAGGAGGTGTATGCGTTGATGCAGCCGGCGATGATAAGAAGAATTGCGCCGTAGAAAATCATTTTTGCGCCGGGGCATCTGGGGTCAAACAAAGTTTTTTTAGTTTTCTTTTTCATTGGAATTTTGCCTTTCTTTTATTTTGCGGCAACAGCTTTTTTTACCGCATTGATTACATCTTTTTCGGTCATTTCAAATCTCTCTGCAAGGGCATCGAGTTTTCCGACTTCGCCGAAAACATCTTTTACACCTACCGGAATAATCGGTGCGGGGCAATTCTGTACCGCAACTTCGGAAACCGCGGAGAAAAGTCCGCCGAGAATGTTATGGTTTTCCGCAACAACCGCGCATCCGGTCTTTTTAAGGGATTCGATAACACTTTCCGCATCGATAGGTTTGATGGTATGAACGTTGATTACTTCAACGTCAATTCCTTCTTCCGCAAGTTTTTCCGCAGCATCAAGAGAGGTTTTTACCATAATGCCGGAAGCAAAAATGGTAACGTCTTTTCCCTCTTTGATTTTGTCGGCTTTGAAAAGATCGAATTTATAATCTTTTCCGAAAATTGCGGGACATTCTTTTCTGAACATACGGATATAAACGGGTCCGTAGTAATCGACTATCTGGGGAAGAGCCTGGATCATCTGTTCGCTGTCAACAGGTTCAAAAATAACCATTGTGGGAATAGAACGAAGAACGCCGATGTCTTCCATACTCATATGGGTACCGCCGTTAAGCTGTGCGGAAATCCCGGGGTCGGAACCGACGATTTTTACGTTCTGTTTTGCGTATGCAATGGAAATTGCGATCTGGTCGCAGATTCTTCTTGTTGCAAAAGGAGTGAAAGAAGAAATAAACGGAACAAATCCATAGGAAGAAAGTCCCGCGGCAACAGAAGCCATGTTCTGTTCGGCAATACCTACGTCAAATGCTCTTTCGGGGAATTCTTTATAGATTCCGGTGGTTCCGTTGCATTTTGCAAGGTCGGCGTCAAGAACGCAGATGCGTTCGTCTTTTCTCATAAGTTCGGCGATTGTGCTTCCGAAAGCTTCGCTCATCATCATAACAAAATCCGCCTCCCTTTCACTGAAGTTCCGCAAGTGCGGCTTCCACGTTTTCTTTATTCATGGGCATGCTGTGGCATTTGAATCCTGCTGCTTCCACAAAGCTGATTCCTTTGCCTTTGACAGTTTTGAGAATGATCATGGACGGCTGACCTTTTTTAGCCTTTGCACGATCGATCGCTTCGGAAATTGCTTCGCAGTCATGGCCGTCAATTTCCTGGGTGTACCAACCGAATGCTTTCCATTTGGATTTGAGGTTTCCAAGGGAGTTGATATCCTTTACGTCACCGTCAAGCTGCATTCCGTTATAATCGGTGAAACCGATGAGGTTATCAAGCTTTCTGCTTGCGGCAAGCATTGCTGCTTCCCAGATCTGTCCTTCCTGGGATTCGCCGTCGCCGATTACGGTATAAATGGTGGCATTATCCTTTTTGATTTTTGAGCCCATTGCAATACCGACAGCACAGGAAAAGCCCTGTCCGAGGGAACCGGCAGTCATATCAACGCCGGGGGTTTTATTCATATCGCAGTGGCTCGGAAGATTTGTTCCGAATTTATTAAGAGTATAAAGCCACTCTTTCGGGAAAAATCCTTTCAGCGCAAGAGTTGCGTAAACAACCGGGCCTGCATGTCCTTTTGAAACAATAAGTCTGTCGCGGCCTTCCATTTTAGGATTTGCCGGATCAACATTCATTTTGTCGAAATAGAGCACCTTCATGAGTTCGGCAATCGACATGGAACCGCCGATATGTCCGCTTCCGATGCTTCCGATACATTCAACTGTCATTCTGCGTATTTCTTTGCAGATTTCGTCCATTTCTTTCACTCCTTCCAGTTATATACAACTAGACAGATATATTATAGCACAAAATCTGTATAATCGACAGCTTTTTTTATAAATATTTATAATTTTATTTAAAAAGCCTCCGTTTTATCAAAAAACGGAGGCTTTTTTCAGAGTTTGTTTTCATCTACCCATTTTTTTGCCATTTCCACAGCATCTTCACAAGTTTTTTCTGTTCCTTTTTCTCCCTCTGTAATCGGGTTTGTTTCATAAAGCGGAATTATAATTTTATTTTTATCCTTTTTTCTTCCGAACATAAAGCTTATTCCTTTCGCGTATAAACCGTATTTATTTTCCGTATAATTTTTGGGAGGTGTTTTTATGTTTAAAAAATTTGTTCCGTATGTTTTTTCTGCTGCACTTTCTTTGGGTATAGGCGCTCTTTCATCATTTCTTACAAAAGACAGTATGCCCATTTATTCATCAATAAATCGTCCGAAGCTTTCCCCTCCTTCCGAAGTTTTTCCTGTTGTGTGGACGATTCTTTTTGTGTTCATGGGAATCGCAGCCGCTCTGGTATGGTGCTCAAACGGAAGACATCTTGATTTTGCTCTTCTTATTTACGGACTTCAGCTTGTTTTCAATTTTTGCTGGAGCATTATTTTCTTTAACTTTCGTGCATTTTTGTTTTCTTTCATCTGGCTTCTTATCCTGTTGGTGCTCATAGGGATAACCGCAGTGAATTTTTTCAAAATCAAAAAGCTTGCAGGCATACTTCTGCTCCCCTATTTTGCATGGACCGCCTTTGCGGGATATCTGAATTTTATGATATGGATGCTCAACTGATTTTAAAACATTGCGGTTTTTTCAAGTTCACGCTTAAGCTTTGATATTATCTTCTTTTCAAGGCGGGAAATATATGATTGGCTTATCCCAATCATATCCGCCACTTCTTTTTGCGTGTGCTCCTTTTCGCCTTTCAGTCCGAAACGGAGCACCATTATTTTATGTTCACGGTCGTTAAGCCTGTCAACCGCTTCGTTGAGCACAGTTCTTTCCGCGTCCTGCTCAATTCCTCTGTTGACCGTATCATTTTCTGTCCCGAGAATATCCGAAAGCAAAAGTTCGTTCCCGTCCCAATCAACGTTAAGCGGTTCATCAATGGAAATTTCGTTTTTCTGCGGCTGTGTTTTTCTTATAAACATCAGAATTTCGTTTTCTATACACCTTGAAGCATAAGTTGCAAGCTTTATACCTTTGCTTGCAACAAATGTATTGACCGCTTTGATAAGCCCTATGGTTCCGATTGAGATCAGATCCTCTATTCCTATACCTGTGGATTCAAATTTTCTTGCAATATAAACCACAAGCCGAAGGTTGTGCTCAATAAGCACGTTTTTAGCCTCGGGTTCACCATCTTCCAGCATCCGGAATATCCGCTCCTCCTCTTCTTTTCCAAGCGGCGGCGGAAGATTTTCCGGTCCGTTTATGTAATACGCAGTCTTGCAGAAATATTTTTTCAGGATTCCATAAAAAATTTTTCTTGCCATACTTATAATATCCATAATTCACACCTCCGAAATTATCCTGCCTTTTTCTTTTAAAATGACGTTTTTTCCAATTATAAGAGTGTTTTCCGGCGCATTTTCCGAAACGGCTATCATTATTTTTTCTGTTTCGAATTCACCTTTTCCGTTTATTATCACTACCATATCCGGCAAAAAAGCGAACATGAGCACCGAACCGGAAACAGTCCTGCACGGAACGGCAAATATTTTTTCCTTTGTGCTCACTTCTCCTTTTTTCAGTGCTGAAAGCATGTTTTCGGATAATATCTTTTCCAGCGATTTTGGAGGAGCAACGGCGACAGGTGTTCCGCAAAGCGGTTCTGAAAGAGTATTTCCGGTATCGGTAAAACCTTTGAGCACCGCGCAGCTTCCGTTGTAATAAATCTTGGCGATAAAGTTTCCTTCCGGTTCCCCTCTTCTTAAGATTCTTCTGAGTATCTCTGTTATCGCCAATGCCGCAACGCATGAAACAACTATTCCAAACGCAGAAAATTCATAATAAACTATTCCGCTTTTTATAAAAAACGATTCCGTCTTGGCAAAACTGTTTATGAGCATCATAAACCCCGAAAAAATGAAACCGCATATGTACATTACCGTAATCAACCGGACAAATTCACGGAAACTTTGCTTTCCGAAAGTTACAAAAATCATTGCCGCCGAAGCGGCAAATTTCGTTGCCGCAAAAAACATCGGTGGAATTTCAATGAATATTATCAACGAATAAACACTTCCGATCATTGCGCCGAAAAGCCCTTTAATTCTTAAAAAACTTTTGCCAGCAAGCCTTGCCGAAGCAAAAAGCACAAGATAATCCACCACAAGATTTATTGTCAGGAGAATATCCGCATAAATTATTTTCAAATACCGCCCACCCTCTTTTTTGAAATTATAAACTTTTTCCGATAATTTTTCGGTCGAAACATATACTCCGGTAAAAATATATGGTACAATGCTTTTATATTAACTCGGAGGTGTCGGGCATGATTTGTATAAGAGAATTTTTGGATGCTGACGCAAAGGAAGCTGCCGCAATCTGGAACAGGGTCGTTGAAGACGGAGTTGCTTTTCCCCAGCTTGAATCGCTTTCTGTGGAAGAGGCGGAAAAGTTTTTCAAAGCGCAGGATTATACCGGCATCGCTTTTGATGAAGAAACCGGAGAAGTAGCCGGACTTTATATCCTTCATCCGAACAACATAGGAAGATGCGGACACATTGCAAACGCAAGCTATGCTGTAAAAGCCGATCTCCGGGGCAAGCATATCGGCGAAGCGCTTGTCAGCCATTCCCTTGCAAAGGCCGCCGAACTCGGTTTTAAACTTATGCAGTTCAATGCCGTTGTTGCCGCTAACCATCCGGCACTCCATCTTTATGAAAAGCTCGGCTTCATCCGCCTTGGAACGATTCCCGGCGGTTTCCACATGAAAGACGGACATTATGAGGATATAGTTCTTTTTTATCACACTCTTTAAACGTATGCTCCGCAGGCTTTTTTTCGTTGTTTTTCATATTATATTCCGGAGGTGTTTTTATGAAAAACAACAGCAAAAAGTATCTTTCCGATGAAATCTGCGGAAAAGAAGCAAAAGATTATGAAGGCGAATTCAGTCCGCACAGGCTGTTTATTCTTCGGTTTGAGGAGGATTCCGAGAAAATTTTCGACTGTGACGAAGAAAAAACGCTTTTATGTAAGTGATGGACTTGTGAAAAGAATTATAATAATATTGCACAAAAGCCCGGCTTTTTTGAGCACGGGCTTTGTTTTTTAAGCCGAATCGGCATATTTTTATAAAAATTACGTTTTGCACAAATAAAATATCCCATTTTTATGCAAACATACATGTTAGCTGTTAAACAGGCATAAAAATAAATATGAATTTTTATGAAATTTTTACTAAATTGTCTTGAAAAATTTATCGATATCCATTAAAATATGTAATGGACATTTTTAATTATGTATTCTATTGAAAGAGGGGTATTAATGTCAAACAGATTATTTCAGGGTATAATACACCAGATGCATGACAGTATCGGTCGTACTGTCGGCGTTGTTGATGATTGCTCTTCCGTTGTCGCATGCAGCGACCTTGCACGCACCGGAGAAAGAAACGATTTTCTCGCAACCGATTATGGCTCTACCGAAGAATGCCATGTTCGCGACGGTTTTACATATAAAACTTTCGGTTCTGACGAAAAACCCGAATTTGCCGTTTTTGTTGCGGGAACAGACGAGCTTGCTTCTCAGTTCTGCTCCCTTATGGCCGTTTCCCTTGCAGGAATCAAGCAGTATTATGATGAAAAATACGACCGCGCAAACTTCATCAAAAACGTAATTCTTGATAACATTCTTCCCGGCGATATTTATATCAAAGCAAGGGAACTTCGCTTCCCCACCGATGTATCAAGAGTTGTCCTCTTTATCCGCGTTCTCAGTTCCAACGATATCTCCGTTTTTGATATCATCCAGAATCTTTTCCCGGATAAATCCAAGGATTTCGTCTTCAGCGTAAGTGAATCCGACGTTGTTCTTGTAAAAGAGATCAAACCCGGAATCGAAACCGCCGATCTTGAAAAACTTGCACGCTCCATTGTTGATACCCTCGGCGGTGAATTCTTCACCAGAGTCAACGTAGGTATCGGCACCGCAGCAACCGGAATCAAAGACCTTGCAAAAAGCTTTAAGGAAGCACAGGTTGCCCTTGAAGTCGGAAAAGTCTTTGATACTGACAAATCCATCGTAAGCTATGATAATCTCGGAATCGCAAGACTTATCTATCAGCTTCCCACTACCCTTTGCGAAATGTTCCTCAGGGAAGTTTTCAAAAAAGGTTCCATCGAAAGCCTTGATCAGGAAACCCTTTTCACCATTCAGAAGTTTTTTGAAAACAACCTTAACGTTTCCGAAACCAGCCGCAAGCTTTTTGTTCACAGAAACACCCTTGTTTATCGTCTTGAAAAAATCAAAAAGCTCACCGGTCTTGACCTTCGCGAATTTGACCATGCAATCATTTTCAAAGTCGCTCTTATGGTCAAAAAATATCTTTCCGCAAACCCCGTAAAATACTAAAACCGTCATATTGTGAGGTACAACATTGATAGAATTTCAGAATGTTACCAAAAAATATCCGAACGGCACTGTTGCTCTTGACAACGTAAGCCTTCGTATCAACGACGGCGAATTCGTTTTTATTGTCGGTTCATCCGGCGCAGGCAAATCCACTCTTATCAAACTTATGCTCCGCGAGGAAAAAGCGAATTCCGGTGTTGTTAAAGTTAACGGAAAAAATCTCGGAAAAATGGCAAGATATAAAATCCCGAAATTCCGCCGTTCCATCGGCATTGTTTTCCAGGATTTCCGCCTTATCCCCAACATGACCGCATACGACAACGTTGCATTTGCGCTCAGAGTAACAAACGTTCGCTCCAAGGAGATCAAACGCAAAGTTCCGTATATGCTCAACCTTGTCGGTCTTTCTTCAAAAATGAAATGCAAACCCGACGAACTTTCCGGCGGTGAACAGCAGCGAGTAGCTCTTGCACGCGCTCTTGTAAACTCCCCTTCGCTTATCATTGCGGACGAGCCTACCGGAAATATCGACCCGGAACTTTCCTATGAAATCGTTGACCTTCTTAATGAGATCAACAAACTCGGCGTAACCGTTGTAATGGTAACCCACGAGCACGACCTCGTTGAAAAGTTCAACCAAAGAGTCATCACCATCGACAAAGGTGAAGTTATCCGTGATACCGGAGAAACGGAGGGCGTTTTATGCTGAACAGTTTCTTCTATCTTGTAAAACAGGGTTTTAAAAACCTTTGGAACAACCGCCTTATGTCCCTTGCTTCTGTCGGTGTTCTTGTTTCATGCATGCTTCTTATCGGCGCAGCAGCTCTTCTTTCCCTCAACGTATCAAGCATTGTTGATGAGATTGAAGACCAGAGCGAAGCCATCGTCTATCTTGAAGACAATCTCAGCAAACCTGAAATTGAAGAAGCCAGAGACGGAATCATCGCCACCGGAAAAGTTGCCACCATTGAATATATTTCCAAAGAAGATGCTCTTCTTGCAATGATGGAATCCATGGGAGACGACGGAATGCTTTTCAACGCTTATGCCGATGAAAACAACCTTCCGGATTCGTTCCGTGTCACATTCCATGACGTTTCCGAACTTGAAAATACAGTAATGCATATCCAGTCGCTTCCCGGAGTTGATTCCGTTTCCGCTCTTACCGAAGTTGCTGAAGTAATTACCGGTATAAAAAACATGGCCTATGTCGGCGGAACCATAATCATCGGTCTTCTTATCATGGTTTCCCTTATGATTATCGGAAATACCATAAAAATCACCGTTTTCAGCAGAAAACGCGAAGTTAACATAATGAAATACGTCGGCGCAACAAACGGATTCATCCGTCTTCCGTTTATTGTTGAAGGCATCAGCCTCGGCGTAATTTCCGGCGCCGTTTCTTACGGTGTAATCTATTTTGCTTATGATTACATTGTAAAATGGGCCGACTCACAATCCGCCACCTGGTTCAGCCAGATCGTTTCCGAACTTGTTCCTTTCTCCGCTGTTTCCGATTATATGCTTATCGGCTTCCTCGGCGGCGGTGCTTTCATCGGCCTTTTCGGCTGTGTTGCATTTATCGGCAAACATCTTAAAGTTTGACAGAAGGAGGACCATATGTCAGAAAAAAGATATTTACGTTTTCTTGTTTCCGTTCTTTGCTGCGTTCTCTGTGCTGCAATGATTCCAGTTTCAATGGTCGCTTTCGCTGATGACACCGAACCGGCTTCCGAAACCGCTGATTCCGTAAGTTCTTCCGAAGATGAGTATCGCAATCAGATTTCCGATCTTCAGGATGAACAGATCCGGATCCAGGAAGAGATGCAGGATTATAATAATAAAATTTCCAGCATCAAAGATGACAAAAAGAAACAGCAGGCTATTGCAAACACCATCGATGAAAAAATAAGCATAACTCAGCAGGCAATTGACGTTGGCCGTGAAAAAATCAAACTCACCAACAGATTTATTTACGAGAAAAACAAGGAAATCAAAGGCAAAGAAAGCAACATCGAAGAAACTCTTAATCTTTTCCGTGAAAGAGTCAGAGCGATTTATATGACCGGAGGCTATTCCGATACCGCGAACTCCCTTGTCATGCTTCTTTCTTCCGAAAGTGTTTCCGAATTTCTTACCAGAAGCGAATACCTTAAAAGAATTGCCGAACACGACAGAAAAATCGTTGAAGAACTGAAGAACGAGCTTGTCTCCCTTGAGGAAGAAAAAGCCGTTCTCGAAGGCGAAAGAAAGGCTCTTGAAGAAGAAAAAGCTGCACTTGAAAAAGAGCAGGCTGAACTTGAAAAACAGCTTAAAGAAGCGAAAAACTCCATTCAGGACCTTTCCGCAATGCAGAAAGAATATGAGGCAAACTATGAAGAACTTTCCGCTATGCAGAAACAGATTCAGGCGGAACTTCTTGACATTTATAAAAACCTCAACACTTCCAATGAAGCATATGTCGGCGGCGAAATGATGTGGCCGGTTCCCGGATATTCCAAAATATCCAGTTACTACGGCTGGCGTTTTGACAACACCGACTATCATACCGGAATGGATATCACCGGTTCCGGCGTTCACGGTGCACCCGTTGTAGCGGCAAACACCGGAACTGTCGTTCATACCAAAACCTGCCCCTATAACGGTTATTCCTATGGTTACGGAACTTATATAATCGTTGACCACGGCGGCGGCATCACAACTCTTTATGCCCACCTCAGCGCCATCGACGTAAAAGTCGGCGACATTGTTGTTATGGGCGAACAGATAGGAAGAGTCGGAAATACCGGTTGGAGCACCGGCGCACATCTTCATTTTGAAGTTCGTGTCAACGGTGAACATACCAATCCCCTTCCTTATGTTACCTGATTTTTATCAAGGAGAAATTTATGGGTAAAAAAATAAGCCTTGGCACTGCTGTGACCCTTGTTCTTCTTGCGGTGACAATGACCTTTGCTTTTACAATGGTCCTTGCGCTCCGCAACTTTAACGAAAAGGTAAGCAGTATCACCGAACGCGAAAATATGTTCGCAAAATTCACCGAGATCGATAACTACGTCAGATATAATCATGGCGAAGCAATCGACGAATCCGTTCTTATGGACTCTGTTGCAAAAGGTTATCTTTCCGGAATCAATGACCCCTATGCAAAATATATGAACCCCTCCGAATATGCGGCATTTATTGCATCTTCCGGAAAAACTGTTTCCGGAATCGGAATCTCCGTTTCCATGGACAGCGACGGCTATATGATCGTTGACAACGTTTATGAAACTTCAACCGCCGCATCCGCAGGAATCGTTCCTGGCGACCTTATCGTAAAGGTGGATGACATCAACCTTACCGCAGACAGTTTCGCTCAGGCGGAAGCTCTTCTTACCGGTGACGCAGGTACAAAAGTCACTCTTACTGTACGCCGCGACAGCGAAGACACCGAAATGGAAATCACAAGACGTGTTCTTGTTCCCACAACCGTTTATACCACCACTTTCGGAGAATATACTTATATCCGCATCAACGATTTTTCCGAAGGCACTCCTGATCAGTTCAGCAAGGCTGTTGAAAATGCGATTTCCACCGGAACCCCTGCATTTATCGTTGACGTTCGTTCCGTAAACACCGGTCTTATTTCCGCAGCAGCTGAAATGGTGGACAAATTCGCTCCTTCCGGCGATATCCTTGAGATTGAATACAGCAGCGGAAAAAGCGAAGTTCTTTATACTTCCAACTCTCATGAAACCACTATTTCTATGGTTATTCTTGTCAACGAAGTAACTTCCGGCGCTGCAGAATTTTTTGCCGGCAGTCTTCGCGATTTCGGAATTGCACATATAGTCGGAGCAAAAACTTTCGGCTACGGTTCCCTTCAGGAAACCTACAAACTCGATGACGGTTCCGCAATCCAGCTTACCATCGGAAAATATTACCTTGCAAATTCCGGTTTTGCATGGGAAGGTGTTGGAATTACACCCGACCATATTGTTGAATACAACCACAAAGATCTTGATTTCAGCGACCTTTCTCTTCTTGACGCAACCATGGACGTTCAGCTTTCCAAAGCTATAGAGGTTGCCGCTTCTTCTGTTTTTGCTGAAGTTCCCGAAGATAGCGAAATTTCCGAAGAAAACTCTTCCGAAGGTTAATTCGACATTATTTTTCTTGACTTTTCAGGAAAGCATGAATATAATAGAAATATTGTGATTCCCTAAGGAGGGTATTTAAAATGGATAAAAAAGTTATTGTAACTGCAAGCGGTCTCAAAGCTCTTGAAGAAGAACTTGAGATGCTCAAAACCGTTCGCAGAAAAGAAGTTTCCGATAAAATCCGCGTTGCACGCGGCTATGGCGACCTTTCCGAAAACAGCGAATACGACGAAGCAAAAAACGAACAGGCAATTGTTGAAGCAAGAATTGCAGACCTTGAAGTAATGCTTAAAAATGTTGTTATTCTTGACGAAAGCGAAATCGTAAAAGATTCCGTTTCTCTTGGTTCCACCGTTAAAGTTTATGACGAGGAATTTGATGAAGAACTTGAATACATCATTGTAGGTTCTACCGAAGCAGACCTTGACCTTGGAAAAATTTCCGACGAATCTCCTGTTGGAAAAGCTCTTATCGGAAAAAAGGTAGGCGAAGTTGCTGAAGCAATTCTTCCCACCGGCGATACCGCAAAATTCAAAGTTATCAGCATCGGCTGATAACCCACCAAAAAAAGTTAAAAAAGCCCGCATTTGCGGGCTTTTTTTATGAAAATTTTTAAATATCATGCAACAAAATCCTTCTTTTTTCACACTATTATAGTGAAGGAGGGATTTCTATGAAAAAGATTTTGTCCGTACTCATTATAATTATGCTTATTCTTTCCGCATGCTCAAATCATTCTGAACCCATCGATAAACAACCGGAAAACAATGAGCCCAGTTCAAACAGAACTTCGGAACTTCCGCCTTCGAAAGAAACCGTTTCTGAAGATGAACCTCTGACTGCTTTGCCGCCAAAAAGTCTTTGCGAATTTCGGGAAGGAGTAGTAAAGTTCAGTTCGATCGACCCGGAAAGCGATTTTGCAAAAAGCGCAGTCGATTTTGTAAAAGCATATCTTGACAAAATGTATTCGCAAAAGGATTATATTGAAAGTTTTAAGGTGACCGATGTTGAAATAGATATGAACACCACAAGTTGGTGGCTCAATATTTATTATTACGACGATACAATAACAAGCGAAGATGTTGAAAACAATTTTCTTGTTGTCCGCCACAGAACAAACATAAAAGTTGAAGACGGAGTCACAATTTACGATTTCGGCGACGCCGATTTAAATGTGCCTCTTGAAGGACATTTTTTCGTCATATATGACCCGGAAGATAAATATGAATTCGAGAGCAAAAAAGGATATAATTGGGAAATATTCAATCGCAACTACTGGTCCTGGAACAACGATACGGTCCATTCCGAAAAAGATATTTTTGATACCATGTATTCCTTTGGTTCCGTCGCACTTCCGCTTCATACAAATCTTAAACCCGAGGATAAACTTGTTATTTCGGCGGTTGAGCAAATCAAAGAAAAACTTGAGGCCGCTCTTGAACTTGACCGCAACGTACTTGATTACGAAATCATCGACGTCAAAGCAAACATAAACCACACAAATTTTGCCATAAATACAAACCAGTTCAAAAATATAGGAACCGGCACCCTTGAAACTCTCGCTCTTTGTATAAGTTTAAAATGGAAGATGGACCTTATGGAAAATCCTTCAATTTATAAAGATTCCGTTTTTGGCGGCTTCCATTACGATTACGATGACATACCAATTGAGCACAGCCTTTATCTCATCTGTGACGGTGGAAACTGGAAAACTGTCGGCAACAGCACTCTTTCCAACGATGCATTCGATAACCTTACCGAAAACGAACTTATTGAAGCCATCAACGGTCTCGCATAAAAAAAAGCCCGCATTTGCGGGCTTTTTCTTTGTTTTAACTGTTGTCATTTTACATTAAATATGTTAAAATAAGATGTTCTATTATGCAATAAAATAACCTTTTGAAAGGAAGATAAAATAAATGGCTGAACAGATTATGGAACAGGAACAGCAGGAACTTTCTGCAGAACAGCTTTCCGAACTTCTCCAGATCCGCCGCGATAA
>JAZTXW010000121.1:0-4082 GCA_045636625.1 Oscillospiraceae bacterium | reverse complement strand
GGCTCACAGAACGACATGGCTACGATCCGACTTATTCAAAGTGGGGCGGAAAACCGCCCCGTTTTTTTTATTTATTGATATCTATATCGTCCAGTTCAACAAGAAGCTTTGCGTAAACAAGCATGGTGTCGAAAAGAAGTTTTGCCGGGGTGGATTCGTCCGCCTGGTGGATGCTTCCGCGGAAAAGACCGAATGGGCTTTCGTAATCCGGGTCTTCCGGGCCAAGGGCGCAGGCGTTGGGAAGATGTTTTGCGTATGTTCCGCCGCCCATGGTATAGGGTTTCCAATGATCCTTATGGAAAACGCTGTTGATGACTCTCATGCAGGTTCTGACCTTATCGGAATCCGCCGGGGAATATGCGGGTTTTGTATCCGCAATATCGTGAACGGTTACGTGATAAGGTTCAACGGTTTTGATGATTTTTGCAAGGAGTTCGTCGCCGTCTGCGGTTACCGGATAGCGGATATCGATGGAAAGGTTAAGGATTCCGCGGTCCATGGAAATAACGCCGCCGACGTGGGTGAGTTTTCCGCTTGGTTCGTCTTCAGCGGGAACGCCGAGAGCCGCACCGTTGTAATCGAAGTTTACAAGAGAAAGGAATTCCATGGCGGATTTTGCTTCGCCTTCAAAAATTCCGGCATCAAGAAGCGCGTTTGCAAGAACGCCGATGGCGTTGATTCCGTTTTCCGGAATGGAAGCATGGACAGAAGCGCCGCTTGCGGTTACTTTTACAAAATCGCCGTCGGTTTCAACGGAAATTCTTTCGTTATCCGCAAGTTTCTTTGCGATGCATTCTCCGCAAACTTCTTTAAGAGTGACGGTTGCCTTGTCGGCAACAACGTTGCGGACCGTTCCGCCGGAAAAATCAACAACCTTTTCGTCTTTGCAGGGGATTGCAAGATAGAAGCGGAGTCCGCCTTTTTCACCGTGACAGATGGGGTAGTTTCCGTCGGGAGTGAAGGAAACGTCCGGAAGTTTTTCGGTGACTTCGACGTAATGGAGAAGGTCGTTCATTCCGCATTCTTCCTGTCCGCCTAGGAAAAATTCGATTTCGCGCTTCGGCATAAGTCCAAGGTCTTTAAGGCAGCGCACCGCGAAGATTGAAGCCCAGAGGGGACCTTTGTCATCAAGAACACCGCGTCCGATCAGAAGATCGCCGTCAACGGTAAGCTGATAGGGAGGATAATTCCAGTCGTTTCCGCAGGGAACAACGTCAAGATGTCCGAAAATTCCGATTTTTTCTTCACCTTCGCCGACGTTCGCAACAAGGCAGAAGTTATCAAGATTTTTTACGGGGAATCCGTAGCTTTCGACAATTTCCTTTGCGGCGGCAAGAACGTTTGCGCTTTCAACGCCGAAAGGATATTCCCCTTCGGAAACGCCGAAGGTCGCGACGGAAGGAACGGCGATTATCTTGGAAAGATCCGCGATAAATTCCTCTTTGTGGTCTTCGATCCACTGTTTGATCCGGTTTTCGTTTTCAATACTGAGCATTTATCAAAACCCCTTTCGGAAAGAATTTTTGTTGGCTTTATTCTATCACATTAAAGCGAAAAAGTGAATAACGAAAGCGCAAATATTTTCTTTTAAAAAATGCGGATTTTATATTGACAGAGGTATATACGATGGTATAATATAAGCAAATGTTTATTAACCTAAACTAAATTAAGGGAGGCGTTTTCCGTGACCCAGAGGGAAAGACAGATTCTCCAGCTTATTGAAGCAAACCCCATGATCCAGCAGCAGGAAATTGCCGAAAAACTCGGCATAACCCGTTCCTCCGTGGCGGTGCATATTTCCAACCTTACAAAAAAGGGCTGCATTGCCGGAAAAGGCTATGTTCTCCGCACCGGAAGCTACGCAGTGGTTGTCGGCGGCGTAAACGTTGATATCGGCGCCCGTTCGTTCAAACCTCTTGTCAGCGAAGATTCAAACCCCGGCGAAGTTATGACAAGCCTTGGCGGCGTTGGAAGAAACATTGCCCATAACATGAGCCTTATGGGAATTGACGTCCGTCTTCTTTCCGCCTATGGCGATGACCTTAACGGCGAAAGAGTTGCGGCTTCCTGTTCCGAACTCGGGATCGACCTCAGCAATGCTTTGCGCGTTCATGGCGCAACAACTTCGACCTATCTTTACATAACCGACCCGGAAGGAGAAATGGCCCTTGCGGTTTCGGATATGGAAGTATGCAAAAGGATAACTCCGGAATATCTTTCAAAAAATCTTGCTATTTTACAGAATGCACAGGTTGTTGTTGCGGATGCGAACATTCCGGAAGAATCGCTCAAATTCCTTGCGGACAACCTTTTTGTTCCGCTTTTTGTGGATCCGGTTTCCACAATAAAAGCCGAAAAGGTAAGGGATATCCTTCCCAAAATCCATACTCTTAAACCCAATAAAATCGAAGCGGAGCTTCTTTCCGGAGTTAAGATCGAAACCGAGGAAGACGCCGAAAAAGCCGCAAAAGCCCTTATTGAAAAAGGCGTCCGCAGAGTATTTATTTCCATGGGCGCAAAAGGCGTTTTTGCCGCAACGGCAAAAGAAAGCCTCTGGCACGGAATTTTCCCGGGAAAAATGGTCAACACCACCGGCTGCGGAGATGCCTTTATGGGTGCTCTTGTCTGGGCATATCTTGAGGGAATGAACCTTGAGGATACCGCCGCAGCGGGACTTGCCGCAGGTTCCATCGCAATGGAATCCGACGAAACGATAAATCCGCTTATGTGCGAAGAAATTCTTAAAAAACGTATGAATCAAAAATAAAAAGGAGATATTCAGAATGAACCTCAATAAATTTCTTGACGTAAACGCAGAAGTTGCACAGGCTATTGCAGAAGGCAAACCTGTTGTCGCTCTTGAATCCACCATCATCAGCCACGGTATGCCCTATCCCCAGAACGTTGAAACTGCTCTTAAAGTAGAACAGATCATCCGCGACAACGGCGCTGTTCCCGCAACCATCGCAATCATCGGCGGCCGCCTTAAAGCAGGTCTTACCCCCGAAGAAATCGAATATTTCGGTAAAAAAGGTCATGATATAAACAAAGCTTCCAGACGCGACCTTGCTGTTCTTTGCGCAAGAGGTGAAGACGGCGCAACCACCGTTACCACCACCATGATCATCGCACACATGGCAGGAATCAAAATTTTTGCAACCGGCGGCATCGGCGGCGTTCACCGCGGCGCGGAAACCACCATGGATATTTCCGCAGACCTTGAAGAACTTGGACAGACTCCCATGATGGTCGTTTGCGCAGGCGCAAAATCCATTCTTGACCTTGGTCTTACCCTTGAATATCTCGAAACCAAAGGCGTTCCGGTAATCGGCTTCGGAACCGAAGAACTCCCCGCATTCTACACCCGTTCCTCCGGTTTCGGCGTTGACTACAGAATTGACACTCCCGCGGAACTTGCAGCCGCATTCAAAGCTTCCAACGATATGGGACTTAAAGCAGGTATGCTTGTTGCAAACCCCATTCCCGAAGAATTCGCAATGCCTCTTGACGTAATCAACGGCGCTATCGATACCGCAATCGCAGAAGCAGAAGCAAACGGCATCAAAGGCAAAGAAACCACCCCGTTCCTTCTTGCAAAAGTTGCTGAACTTACCGGCGGCGATTCCCTTGCTTCCAACATCGAACTTGTTTTCAACAACGCAAAAGTTGCTGCACAGACCGCTGTTGAATATTCCAAACTTTAATTAAAACAAAAATAAAAAAAGGGACGGATTATCCGTCCCTTTTTTTATTTTATAAGAAATTCAAAAATCCGTCTGTTAAAATCCTTTGCTTCATCATAAACCGCATGGCGAAGTCCTGGATACATAAAAAGCTCTGCATCGGGAATTTCTTTTGCAAGGATTTCCGAACCTTCCGGACCGACCGTTCTGTCTTCCGCTCCTCCGATAACCAAAGTCGGTGCTTCTATATCTTTGAGCACCGAAAATGCATCGTGCTCAAGGCAAGCTTTTGCCATGCTCAAAAATCTTGAACAGTCTTTCGGAACTGTGATTTTCCCGATTAATGGCGTAAGCCAGCGTTTTTTTCGATAATATTCATCGGAATACATGAAGTCGGAT
>JAZTXW010000120.1:0-37211 GCA_045636625.1 Oscillospiraceae bacterium | reverse complement strand
TTTGGTTTTCCGGGAAATTCCGGATATGAAATATCTTTTTGCTCTTTTGCTTATGATATCCGGCGCATGGCTTTCCTCAAGCGATAAACCGATTTTTAAACGGAATAAAAATAAAAGGAGCGCCCTTTAAAGGGCGGTCCTTTTAGCAACAGAAAATTGCGTGTTTAATTTTCTTTTCGGTGATACAATATTCCCGAGGTGATGATTTATGGAAACAAAGGATGTTATTTTTGAACTCAGAACAAAAAACGGGTTTTCCCAGGACGAACTTGCAGAAAAGGTTTTTGTGACCCGCCAGGCTGTTTCCCGCTGGGAAAACGGCGAAACTGTTCCGAATACAGAAACCCTTAAGCTGCTCTCAAAGCTTTTCGACGTTTCCATAAACACTCTTTTGGGCGCTCCCAGAAATCTCATCTGTCAATGCTGCGGAATGCCTTTGAAAGATGACTGCAACATCAGCAAGGAAAAAGACGGCGTGTTCAACGAGGATTACTGCAAATGGTGCTATGCGGACGGAGAATATATGTACCATGACATGGACGAACTGATTGAAGTTTGCGTAAAAAGTATGGCCGATGGAAATTTTTCCGAAGAACAGGCAAGAGAATATATGAAAAATATGCTTCCAAGCCTCAATTATTGGAAAAAGTATCTGAATGTCGGCGGAAAAGAAAAATTCGATAAATTCAAACGGGAACTCATTGATGATATAAATAATATGCATATTGAGGGAATGCCGGAAGTTAAAAGCCTTAACGCGCTTGTCGGAAATTTTATAAACCTTGAATACAGGCTTCCAAGCGGAAAAAACGTTAAATTTCTTGATGACAGAGCCACATATCTCGGAACACAGCTTGAAGACAAACTCGGCGGAGACAGATGCTTCGGAATTGCGGCAAACATGGATTTTATTCTTGTTTGCACCTATGAAGAAAACGGAGAGAATCCCGAACTTATTGCTTACAAAAAAAGATGAATCCCGAACGGTCAAAACCGTTCTCTGAATTTTTTTAAAAAACGGGCTGAAATTTTCAGCCCGTTTTTTATTTTAATATCCAAATGTATCATCAAGAGAATCGTCATTATATATCCAATCCGCAACGTTTACGATTCGGAATTTTCTTTCGTCATCACGTATAACAACAGTTTCAATTCCCGCGTTTATTACCATGCGCTTGCACATACTGCAGCAGTTTCCGTTTTTCACATAACCGTCTGTGTCGCATTCTTTTCCCACAACGTAAAGTGTTGCGCCGATCATGTTTTCTCTTGAAGCATTTATAATTGCGTTTGCTTCCGCGTGAACGCTTCTGCAAAGTTCATAGCGTTCGCCTCTCGGAACGTTGAGTTTTTCCCTTCTGCACCAACCAAGGTCGCTGCAGTTCTTTCTTCCGCGGGGTGCGCCGGCATATCCGGTTGAAATAATGCTGTCGTTTTTAACTATTATCGCGCCGTATTTTCTTCGAAGGCAGGTTCCCCTTTCGAGAACGACCTCCGCAATATCAAGATAATAGTTATGTTTATCTCTTCTTTCGTCTGCCATTTTTACGCTGCACCTTTATTCACATATTTCCGCCGGGGCGTTTTTGCGGACGGATTCGATTCCGTTTTCACATGCCGCCTTGGTTTTATATCCTTCGGAAGCAAGGATTATCTCACCGTTGCGGGCTTTAAGGCGGAAGCGGAATTCGCCGGCTTTGTCATTATAGATTTCAAATTTGGGGCATACCGCAGTTTCAAAAGGCTCCTCGGTCTGATCCTCAAGGTTTGCTTCGGGTGCGTTTTTGCGGACGGATTCAATTCCTTTTTCCAAAGCCGCGCGGCTTGAATAAACTTCGGAAACTCCGATCACTCTATTGTTTCCTGCCGCAAGGCGGAAGCTTATTCCGCTTTCGGTTTCCTTAACGATATATTTTCCGCTGCAGGCGGGTTTATCTTCCGCAAGGATTCCAAGATAGAGCGCTTTAAGGAATTCCGCGGCTTCAGCGGCTTTTTCTTCGTCCGGTTCTTCCATTTCCTCACAGGCTGCTGCGGTTATTTTTGCGGCATATTTGAAAACGTCCTCATCAAAATCCTCTTCTGCGGCAACAGGCGCAATACCTTCATAAACGGTAATGAAGAATTTTGCTGCGGCTTCGCCTTCCTGCTCTTCCATTTCCTCGCAGGCTGCTGCGGTTATTTTTCCTGCGGCTTTAAAAGCATCTTTTACGCAATCTTCGCTTTCTTTTATCGGAAGAATTGCTTTATAAACGGTCTTCACGAATGCGGCCGTTTTTTCTGCGCTTTCGCTGTCAAGTTTTCCGCTTTCCGAAAGGGATGCGGCGGCAATTTTCGCTGCGATTTTAAGTGTTTTTTTATCGTATTCCATCTGAAGACCTCCTGAATTTTATTTGTGTTTTTATTATAGCTTCTTTCACTTTTTCTGTAAAGGAAAAACGCTTATTCTTCTTTTTTAAGTTCCGTATATTTAGCCTTGTTTCCGAAAGCAAGTTCCACCGGATATTTTTCGCAATTGCGTCTGACTTTTTTTGTTATAATCTCGTCAAGATCAAGTCCGCAGGCATCCGACATAAGAATGCAGTAATTGAGAACGTCCGCAAGTTCCTCTTCAATTTTTCCGATCTTTTCCGAACAGGAAAGGTCCGCGCCGCTCCACTGGAAAACCTCAAGAAGTTCCGACGCCTCGAGAGAGATTGAAATAGCAAGGTCCTTTGGATTGTGGAACTGTTTCCAGTTTCTGTCGTCCCGGAATTTGAGTACCATATCCACCGTTTCTTTTTTCATTTTTTCACACCTCATATCCGTATATCGCTTCGATAATTTTTTCAATGTTTTCGTCGGAATATTCAATTTCCGAAGAATAGATCCTTGCCGCTTCAAGAATTTCCGTCTGTTCAGCGGCTTTTTCAATGATCATAAGGCTCAGCACCCCAAAAGCGCAGGCTTCTTCTGGATAAAGATTCCCGAAATGGCGGAAAATAAAATAGCACAGAAGCTGTTCCGCCTCGTTTTCGTCATTGATTTTCGGTAAGGACGGCTCTTTTCTGATTTTTTCCAGAATCTCCGTCCAGCCTTCGTCCAGCCTTTCAAGTCCAAGATATATTTCCGCCCATTCCGAAAGGCTTTTTTCCGGAAGCCGAAGCCCGAAAGTTCCGAGAAGTTCCTCAACGCGTTCTTCAAAACTTTTTTCCCTGTTCTGAACTATCGAAAAGGCCTTTTCCCTTAAAGCAAAAAACTCCTCTTCCTCCTCAGGAAAAGCGGTTTCTTCCCCGTCATCCGAAAGTTCGGTTATTTTTGCCGCTGTCTTTTTTTCAAGGATAATCCTTGCCGCTTCCTCACAGCAAATGCCAAGACCGATTTCCGTTCTGCTTTCATAAAAATTGCGGAAACGCGGATGGTCGCCGCAAATTCCGCAAAGGGATTCTTCGCCAAGATTTATATAGATATCGCAGA
This sequence comes from Oscillospiraceae bacterium, assembly GCA_045636625.1. Classification (GTDB taxonomy): domain Bacteria; phylum Bacillota; class Clostridia; order Oscillospirales; family Ruminococcaceae; genus UMGS1668. The sequence continues at coordinate 33,758 of JAZTXW010000120.1, read as the reverse complement.
GATTTTCGTTGTTGAGAAAAGGGCAGCGTCCGTTTTCGCAAAGGCGGAAGGTCCCGCCCTCATCGGAAAAACCGATGTTTTTGCAAAGCCTTTCTCCGAAATCCCCCGGAACAGATTTATAAATTTCCGCGGTTTCGGGGTCAATATCTATCTCCCAGCCAATACAGCAGCTGTGGCGGCAATTCCCCGCGGTGCATTTGAATTTTTTGTAATAATCCGGCGCAAAGGTTTTCATAAAAGCTCCCTTTCCTGCTGTTTTTATGGCTTTAATATATCACAAATTTGTGAAAAGGTAAATCCGCATTGAAAGCGGAAGCGAAAAAGGTCGAAAAGTTTTTCTTGCGAAAACGCAAAACGGTGTTGACAGAAGGGTCATTTTTATGATATATTATAATTCAGCCGTGGAGAGGTGTCCGAGCGGTTTAAGGAGCTGGTCTTGAAAACCAGTGACTCGAAAGAGCCATGGGTTCGAATCCCATCCTCTCCGCCAACTCTCTTAACGAACTGAATATAAAACAAGACGTTACATTTGGAGAAGTACTCAAGTGGTGACGAGGCGCCCCTGCTAAGGGCGTAGGCTGGCTCAAAACTGGCGCGAGGGTTCGAGTCCCTCCTTCTCCGCCAAAAACAACGACAGACAAAAGTCTGTCGTTGTTTTTTTATTGAATAAAAGAACGATACCCCCGGAAGAATCGAGGGCATTAAAAAATCCCGTAAACGAACCGTTTACGGGATTTTTTTGTATCCGTTTTTAAGCTTTTATTCAGCCGGATTTACGTCAAACTCAATTTTAAAGCTGTTTTCCCTGTTGTTTTCGTGACCGATATCTTTTTTTGTAATAACGCCGCCCATTTTTTCATAAAAGCCAAGAGCCTTTTCATTCTGCGGGTGACAGCCGAGATAAAATCTTTCGGTTTTGTTTTCCCGGCATACCTTCCGGATAAATTCAAAAGTTTTTCTGCCGATTCCTTTTCCGCGGTATTCTGAAAGAAGATAGAGCGATTGGACGTAAAGCGGATTTTTGTGCTGAAGAATAAGATAACCCACAGCCTCTTTTCCGGCAAAAATGAAAAAGACGGAATACTCTTCGGAATTTATCATAAAAAGATTTTTGTTATCGTGAAATTCATAATCAAATTCATCAAGCAATTTGTCCGGATAAATCCCGCGGTAAGTAGTAAGCCAGACTTTTCTGCGCATTTCGGAAAGAAAACGCGCCTCTTCCGGTTTTGCAAAAACAAACTTAATTTCCATTATAATTTTCCTCCAAAAGTCTGTCTTTCATATTGTTTTTCAATTCCTTCGCAATTTCCGCCGAGGTTCCGAACGAAAGTTTCGGGACAAATCCGCTTTCAAGTTCTTCGCGCACTTCCGGAAGATATTCCCAGAATCTTTTCGGCATGTGGGTGCGGCGGCAGGTTGGATTATAACGGCTTGCAATGGCAATATGACGGTAATAATTCTTCCAGAGCGCGCTGTAAAATCTGTCTTCGGAACAATCCGGAAGCTCAAGATTTTCCACCGGAATAATCGCTGTTTTTTCGGGAGTATGGATAAGCGCAGCTCCGTGCTCGGAATCAAAAATCATAAATGTTTCGTTCCTCATCCTTGCGCAAAAATAGCTTTTTATCAGCGGAAGGACAAAATGTTTCGGGTGTATAACCGAAACAAGGGCACCTTTTGAATCCGAAAACCGTGCAAACTGGCGGTGGCGTTCCGCTTCATTTCCAACCGCAACGCACATTTTATAAACCGTGCTCACACACTCATCGCCAATTTTGCTTCCGGTTCTTCTTCCTTCGGCAAAAGCCTTTTTTATAAAGCGGAGAATAGCGGTTTCTTTTCCTTTTTCGTCAAAAAGAAAGGCTTTTTCAACCATATTGAGCACCGTATATCCAAGCTTTGTTTCAATCCCGCTTTTCACTCTTTTTGCGTGCTCGAAATCTGTTTCAACATAATGCATCCCGAAAAGGGAAGGTTCCTCGTCATCAAAAACCACAATATCCTCTGGCATTGTCTTCATGGAAAAAGAATCGAAAACCGCCGAAAGAAAGCCTTCAAAGCTTCCGTCATAGGCAAAAATCAGAACTCCCCTGTCAGACATTCCCTCGAAGCCTCCTCTATGAGCACCGGTTCAAAAAGCGAAAGCTGTTCCATTCCGTAATCGGTAAAACCGCCCATTCTGTTCGGTGAAGTTATTGCCCAAAGCATGCTTTCTGTCGTTTCCGGAATCCGCTGAAGCGTTTTTCCGCCGCAGGTTATAAAAAACTTTGCTCTTTTGAGCACTATGCCCATCCTTTTGAGCATATCAAAATCCAGTTTCTGATTTCTTCTTGCCCGGACTATTCTTTTTGCTCCGGTCACCCCTATTCCCGGGACCCTGAGGAGCATTTCGTAATCCGCAGTGTTCACTTCCACCGGAAAATCATCAAGATGGCTTACCGCCCATGAGCATTTGGGATCGACTTCCGGGTGAAGCATCGGCTTTTTGGGGTCGATTATCTCGCTTGCTTCAAAACCGTAGAACCGCAAAAGCCAGTCCGCCTGATAAAGTCTGTGCTCGCGCAAAAGCGGCGGCCTTGTATCAAGGCTTGGCAAAAGGGAATCCTCCTGCAACGGGATATATGCGGAATAATAAACCCTTTTAAGTCCGAATTTTTTATAAAGGCTTTCGGTAAGGTGGAGGATATGATAATCCGTTTCCGGCGAAGCGCCGACTATCATCTGGGTGCTTTGTCCCGCGGGAACAAATTTCGGGGTATGACGGTATTTTATCATATCTTCGCAATTTTCTTCAATCCCCGTTTTTATAAGTCCCATGGGTTCAAGAATATTGTGCTTCGTTTTATCCGGAGCAAGACTGATAAGGGATTTTTCCGAAGGCAGCTCAATATTTACGCTTAATCTGTCCGCAAGAAGCCCCAGCCTGTGGGTAAGGATCGGATCAGCGCCGGGAATTGCCTTTGCGTGGATGTAACCCGCAAAACCGTATTCCTCACGCAGAATCCGAAGAGCCTCGATCATGTGTTCCGTCGTCCAATCCGGTGTTCCGACCACCGCGGAAGAAAGAAAAAGCCCTTCGATATAGTTTCTGCGGTAAAATTCGATGGTAAGCTCAGCAATTTCCCGCGGAGTAAAAGTCGCTCGCGGAAAATCGTTGCTGCGGCGGCTTATGCAATATTTGCAGTCATATACGCAGGCGTTCGACATCAATATTTTAAGAAGGCTTACGCATCTTCCGTCCGCTGTAAAGGAATGACAGCATCCTGCAGACGTTGCCGCGCCTATTCTTCCTTCAGAAGAGGAACGTCCGCTTCCGCTTGAAGAACATGAGGCATCGTATTTTGCCGCTTCCGCAAGAATTTCAAGCTTTTCGTACATATCCAAAGCACATGCCTCCTTTAAAAATATCGAACAAATGTTCTTTTATATATTACAATTATTTTTTCTTTCTGTCAACGGAAAGATATACCAAAAAAGGTCCGGCGCATAATTTTTTTAAAAAACTGTTTTTTCCTTGTAATAATGCGGTTTTTATGATAAAATAATAAATTGTCTTAAATTACAAATGGAGGAATTTAAATGCCCAGTTTAAAAGAAGAAATTTCACGCAGAAGAACTTTTGCGATAATCTCTCACCCCGACGCAGGTAAAACAACCCTTACCGAAAAATTCCTGCTTTACGGCGGCGCAATTGCCCAGGCAGGTGAAGTTAAAGGCAAAAAGGCCAAGGCCGCAACCTCCGACTGGATGGAAATTGAAAAGCAGCGCGGAATTTCCGTAACTTCCTCCGTAATGCAGTTCCAGCACAGCGGTTTTTGCATCAATATCCTTGATACCCCCGGACACCAGGACTTCTCCGAAGATACCTACCGTACCCTTATGGCTGCAGACTCCGCAGTAATGGTAATCGACGGCGCAAAGGGTGTTGAGCCCCAGACCAGAAAACTTTTCAAGGTCTGTTCCATGCGCCATATCCCGATTTTTACCTTTATCAACAAAATGGACCGCGAAACAAAAGATCCCTTCGATCTTTGCGAAGAGGTTGAACGCGAACTTGGAATCGACACCTATGCAATGAACTGGCCCATCGGCTGTGGAAAAGAGTTCCAGGGCGTTTACGACCGCGAAAAGAAAAGCATTCTTTTCTTCGGCGACGAAGGCAAAGGCAGAAAATCCTCCTCCGTCGAAATCGAACTCGATAACCCGGAAGCTGCGGATTATCTCGGTGAAAAAGGCTGGGAACAGATCCGTGACGACGTTGAACTTCTCGGCGCAGGACGCGATTTTGATATGGAAGCTGTTCAGAACGGAACCCTCAGCCCTGTTTTTTTCGGAAGCGCCCTTACCACTTTTGGCGTTGAACCTTTCCTCGAGGCTTTCCTCAAGATGACCACCGCTCCTCTCGCAAGAACTTCCGACGAAGGCGTTATCGACCCCATGGAAGAAGGTTTTTCCGCTTTTGTTTTCAAAATCCAGGCAAACATGAACAAAGCACACCGCGACCGCCTTGCTTTCATGAGAATCTGCTCCGGAAAATTTGAACGCGACGCAGAGGTTTATCACGTTCAGGGCGGAAAGAAAATGCGTCTTTCCCAGCCGCAGCAGATTATGGCGGCAGAACGTGAAATTGTCGAGGAAGCTTATGCCGGCGACATCATCGGTGTTTTCGATCCGGGCGTTTTCTCCATCGGCGACACCATTACAATGCCGGGCAAAAAATTCCGCTATTCCGGAATCCCCACCTTTGAACCGGAACACTTTATGTCCGTCCGTCCGAAGGACACCATGAAGCGTAAACAGTTCATCAAAGGCATTGAACAGATCGCGCAGGAAGGTGCAATCCAGATCTTCAAGGTCCCGGGTTACGGTCTTGAAGAAGCAATCATCGGCGTAGTCGGCACTCTTCAGTTCGACGTTTTCCGTTACCGTATGCAAAACGAATACGGCGTTGAACTTTATATGAGTCCCCTTCCTTACGAACATCTCCGCTTCATTCTTGAATGTCCCGTTCCGGTAAGCCAGCTTGACCTTGCCAACGGAACCAAGGTTCTTGAAGATTACCGCGGTCACAACGTTCTTGTTTTCAGCGGAATCTGGGCGCTCAACTATATGATGAAACAGAACCCGGGTCTTGTTGTTTCCGACGAACTCCGAGTATAAAATTTCATAACGAAAAAGCAAAAGACGCTTCCGTGGAAGCGTCTTTTTTGTCCGAAAACGGCAAAATGCCGCAATTTTATTTTATAGTATAATACTTAAGATTATATAAATAGCCGATAAATTATTGGATATTATGCTTATTTTCGGCTTATTTATGCGGTTTTTATAAAATCGCCATTGCCGCAATTGCAGCGACCGCAAGGATATTGCAGATTATGAACGGTTTACCGAAGAAGGGCTTCGGGTCCTCCTCTTTTTTAAGCCTTGCGCTTTCCGCAAGATACCCGCCAAGGGAAAAACCGATTGAAACAAACATCATTCCAAGCATCGGGAAAACTGAAGCGTCGTTGTTTTCATAGTCTTTAAGTTCAAAGAAAAGCATGAATCCAAAAATCGCAACAAGCATCATCCCGACAAGAATAAGCGAGGCAGGAAGACCGCGTCTTGCTTTTTTTGCGTCCGCCGGGTCGGAATAGATTTTGTCGCCGAATTTGAATCCGACAAAGAAAATTCCGGCGATAAAAGAAATTATATACATGATAAGAAGAATTCCGTAAAGTTCCTGCTCCGGAGCGATAAGCGAAGTTGCCGTCATGAGGAAAAGATAGGAAACCGTTTCAAAGCCAAGCATAAAATCAAGTCCGATGACGTATCTTTTCATCGCTTCGATGTCATATTTTACGGAAGAGTCATAACCGGCAAGGAAAGAAAATTCTCCGCTTTTTGCCATTCCCCAGAACATAAGATGTGTAAAACAATGCATCGGAATCGCAAGGATTATCATAACAACAAGAACATTTCCGTCAAAATTTTTTGTAACGCCGCCGATCACGCAGTAAGCTGTCAGTATAAGCAGCGAGAAAAGCGCAAGGATATGCCCGGGCGCATAGTTTATCTTTTTCGGTTTTTCACCCGAATTTCCGCAAAGTTCATCAATGCTGCAGCCGAAAACTTCCGCAAGGCGAATCAGGTTTTCGGTATCCGGGTTTGCGTTTCCGCTTTCCCATTTTGTAACAGCCTGGCGGGAAACACCGATAAGTTCCGCAAGCTTTTCCTGGGAAATCCCGGTCTTTTTCCTGCGTTCCGCAATTCTTTCTCCAAGGTTCATAAAAAACGCCCCCCTTTTTCCGGTTTTAGTTTACCGCATTTTATAGAACATTACAAGCAACTTTATATGCAACTTTCGGTTGCATCCGGCTTTTTATGAAAAACAAACATAATATTGTGTTAAATATTTATATTTTTATATATTGAATATTCCGCCGTTTTTGGTATAATTATGGTGTTAGAATATGCGCAACTTTTAGAAGCACGAAAGGAGGCATTTGGAAAGCATTTTTTGCCCATCTGTTTTTCCTGCGTGCTTTTTTTGTTGCTGAAAGGGGATAATAAATTTGGTCTATGATGTTGCTGTGATCGGCGCCGGCATTATCGGATGCGGAGTTGCAAGAGAACTCTCCCGCTATAACTGCAAGGCAGTTCTGATCGAAAAAGAAAACGATGTAGCAATGGGCACCACCCGTGCAAACAGCGCTATCATCCACGCAGGCTATGACCCTGAACCCGGTACCCTTATGGCGAAATATAACGCACCGGGTAACAAGATGGCCGGCGAAATCTGTGAGGAACTTGACGTTCCTTTCAAACGCTGCGGTTCCTTTGTTCTCGCCTTCAGCGAAGAAGAGATGGAAACCGTAAAAAAACTCTATGACAGAGGCGTTAAAAACGGCGTTCCGAATCAGCAGATTCTTTCCGGTGAAGAAGTCCGCAAAATGGAACCCAACGTTTCCGAAAACTGTGTCGGCGCTCTTTTTGCTCCTTCCGCAGGTATCGTCAACCCTTGGGAGTTTGCTCTTGCAATGGGCGAACAGGCCGTTGAAAACGGAGTTGAGCTTAAACTTTGCTGGGAAGTTGCTTCCATCAGAAAAGAAAACGAAAACTTCATTATAACCGGTAAAAACGGCGAAGAGATCGAAGCAAAATTCATAGTAAACGCCGCCGGCGTTTACAGCGACACCGTTGCAAACATGATCGGTGACGAAAGCTTTTCCATCGATTCTTCCAGAGGCCAGTATTATCTTCTTGATAAATCCCAGGGCGAACTTTTCGGACACGTAATGTTCCAGTGCCCCGGTCCTCTTGGAAAAGGCGTTCTTGTTGCTCCTACCGTTCACGGAAACCTCATCGTCGGTCCCGACGCAAACCCCGGATGTGCAAAAGATGACGTATGCACCGACCGCGAGGGACTTGCAAGCGTTGCCGCAACAAGCAAAAAAACCACCACAGCGGTCAACTTCCGCGAATGCATCAGAAACTTTGCCGGCCTCAGAAGCGAACCTTCCACCCACGATTTCATCGTAGGTTTTTCCGAAACGGATAACCATTTCATGAACATCGCCGGAATCAAATCTCCGGGCCTTTCCGCCGCTCCTGCAATTGCGGAAGACGCAGTAAGAATGCTTCTTGAAGCAGGCGTTCCTTCCGAAAAGAAAGAAAACTTCATCGGCGGACATAAACATCTCCGCTTCAAGGAACTTTCCGACGAAGAAAAATCCGCCGCAATCGCAAAAAATCCCCTTTACGGTCGTGTAATCTGCCGCTGCGAAACCATTACCGAAGGCGAGATCGTTGATGCTCTTCACGGAGTTATCGTTCCGAGAACCCTCGACGGCATCAAACGCCGCTGCAACGCAGGCATGGGAAGATGCCAGAGCGGTTTCTGCGGACCGAAGGTTCTTGAAATTATCGCAAGGGAACTCGATATGGATCCCGTTGACGTCCTTCTTGACAAAGACGGTTCCTACATACTCACCGGAAAAACCACGAAGGGAGGCTGCCGTTAATGTATTATGATTTAGTTGTTGTCGGCGGAGGTCCCGCAGGTCTTGCCGCTGCAGAAGAAGCAAAGAAAAACGGAGCAGGCTCCGTTCTTATCATCGAACGCGATAAAGAACTTGGCGGCATTCTTAACCAGTGCATCCATTCCGGTTTCGGCCTTCATGTTTTTAAAGAACAGCTTTCCGGTCCGGAATATGCCCAGAGATTCATTGACCGCCTTGAGGGAACCGGAATTGAAGTAAAAACCGATACCATGGTTCTCGGAATCACCCCCGAAAAATCCGTTTATGCCATAAGCTCCGCCGAAGGCTATATGAAAATAGATGCCGGCGCGATCGTTCTTGCAATGGGCTGCCGCGAAAGAACCCGCGGCGCAATTTCCATTCCCGGCGAAAGACCTTCCGGAATTTTCACCGCCGGCGCCGCCCAGAAATATATCAATATGGACGGTTATATGTGCGGTAAAAAAGTCCTTATCCTCGGTTCCGGCGATATCGGCCTTATCATGGCAAGAAGAATGACCCTTGAGGGCGCTGAAGTAAAAGCAGTTGTTGAACTTATGCCCTATTCCAACGGTCTTAAACGTAATATTGCACAGTGCCTTGATGACTACGGTATCCCGCTCTATCTCAGCCACACCGTAACCGATATCAAAGGCGAAAACGGACGCCTTTCAAAAGTTATCGTCAGCAAAGTAAACGGTTTTGATCCCATTCCCGGAACCGAAATCGAATTCGACGTTGATACTCTTCTTCTTTCCGTCGGTCTTGTTCCGGAAAACGAACTTTCCCGCTCTGCAGGCGTTGTTCTTGATAAACGCACCAACGGCGCAATCGTTGACGAAACAATGATGACCTCCATCCCCGGAATTTTCGCATGCGGAAACGTTCTTCACGTTCATGACCTTGTTGACTTTGTAACTCACGAATCCGAAAGAGCCGGCAAAGCCGCCGCCGAATATCTCAAAGCTCAGCGCGAAGGCGCAGCTTCCGAAGAAGCAGAAGCTCCCATTGAACTCCATAACGGCGATTTCATCGGTTACACCGTTCCCCAGAAAGTCACCGTTTCCAAAGTGGATAAATTCATCGAAGTTCTTTTCCGTGTCCGCGCCGTTCTCAACAACGCAACCGTTGTTGTAAAAGCCGGCGACAAAGTTCTTATGAGCAAAAAGCACGAACAGATGCTTCCCGCAGAGATGGAAAAACTTATCATCCCGAAAAAAATGCTTGAAATGGCAGAGGGAAAAGATATCGAAATCGCAGTTGTTAAGGAGGGTGAAGAATAATGCTTAAGACCATAACCTGTATCTGCTGCCCGAAAGGCTGCCTTGTAACCCTCGATACCGATAAACCGGAAGAAACCGCAAAAGGTTTCAACTGCCCCCAGGGAAAAGATTATGCCATCGGCGAACTTACCCACCCGATGCGCACCATTTCCTCCACCGTTGAAATAAAAGGCGGACTCCATCCCAGAATCCCCGTTAAAACCAACGGAAACATTCCGAAGGAAAAAATCTTCGAGGTAATGGAGGAGATAAACAAAATCTCCGTCGAAAGCCCCGTGAAATGCGGCGATATCCTTCTCGAAGACGTTCTCGGCACCGGCGTTAACATCGTCGCCTGCAGAAACATGTGATCTGTGCTCAAACAGTATATAAAAGAAAAACCCCCGTGCTCGTTTGAGCACGGGGGCTTATTGTTATAAGTTATTTTTATACGATAAGTTCGTATTCGCCGGTGCCGTCGTCGCCGTTGTAATAATCCCAGAGTTTGTCGCCGTCATAGATACCTTTGTCGGTGACAAAACCGGTTACAAGTTCCGGAGGAGTTTTGTCGAATGCGGGATAGAATCCGCTTACGCCTTCAACAGCGGTGCGGGTTCCGAGAGCTTCAAGAACAAGATTCGGGTCGCGTTCCTCGATTTTAACGTCTTTTGCGAAGGGGTGGCATTTGTCGGGGGTTCCGGTTACATAGAAAGGAATTCCCCAGTATTTTGCCGCAAGAGCGATCTGGAAAGTACCGACTTTATTGATAACAACGCCGTCCATGGTGATTGCGTCGGCTGCGCAGGTGAAAACGTCAACCTTCTTTTCATGCATGGTCCAGCCGGGCATGTTATCGGTGATAACGGTTACGTCAAATCCCATATCGTGGAGAACGGAAGCGGTAAGTCTTGCACCCTGGAAATAAGGTCTGGTTTCGGGGCAGACAAACTTGATTTTCTTGCCCTGTGCTTTGATTTCCTTGCACATGAAACCAAGGATGGTTTCCGCATAACACTGGGTCATGACGGTGCCTTCGTCCGGGAATTTGGAAACAAGATGTTTTGCAACTTCGCCGATTTTGTTATAGCGGTTGTCAGTAAGAGCGATAATGCGGTCAAAAGTTGCCTGGATAGCGTCTTTTTCGCCCGCTGCGTAAGCTTCTTCCGCTGCGGCAACGCAGGAATCGGTAATGATTTTGATGCGTTTTGCGGTGGTGGGTCTTGCGTTTACAATAAGGTCCTGTGCATAGCGGATGTGTGCCATTGCTTTGTCGTAAGGCATATCTTTTGCTTCATAAGCAGCAAGAACAATACCCATTCCGCAAGCGAGGTAAGGACCGGCACTCTGGACTATCATATCTCTCATTGCGTTTGCAACTTCTTCGGAAGTGTTGCAGGTAACGAATTTGATGGGGTGGGGATAGCAGCGGCGGTCAAGAATACGGACTTTTCCGTCTTCATACCATGCTACATTTTCGTATCTGAGAAGGAAGGCAAGGCCTTCGTCTGCTCTCGGCATTATAAAAAACTCCCTTCGGAAATGTATTTCGTTTTTTATTATACACATTTCGGCATAAAGTTACAAGGCATTTTCCTCTCTTGTTTTATAATGTGATTAAATGTATAATATTCTTATAAAATCCTTTTTTGAAGGGGGTTGATTCTTTTGACCAACGCCGACGAATATATCCAGAAATTCAAGGAATTGGAATCCATAGTAAAGGAAACCTTCGGGCTTAACGATTGGGATTCGGTAACGAATTTTCTTTCAAAGCGGGACGAATACCGCCCCTTCCGTGAAGAAATAAAATATTGCCAGGAGGTAAGAAACCTTCTTCAGCATAAGCAAAAAATCGGCGGGGAATATCCGGTTGAACCGACAAGGGAAATGATAGATTTTCTCGAACGCGTTATAAATTCCCTTCGCAACCGCAAAAAATGCAGCGAAATAATGGTCCCCCTGAACCGCCTTTTTTACAAAAAAACTTCCGAAAGCGTAAGCGGAACTCTTTCCGGAATGAAAAAAATTCCAACCGGCCATGTTCCGGTTCTTGACGAAAACGGAAAAGTCTGCGGAGTTTTCACCGCCGTTTCCCTCCTTCATATGATTGCGGACAAAAAAGGCGGAGTGATCGGTCCGGAATATTCTTTTTCTGACGCAAAAGAATACATTTCCCTTTTCCACCATGAGTCCGAAGTTTACCGCTTTATAAAAGGCTCGCTCTATGTTGATGAACTTAAAGACGTTTTTGAACACACCTATTCCGGTGGAAAACGCCTTTCCATGGTTTTTGTGACAACTGACGGAAGCGCAAACGGAAAGCTTCTTGGAACCATATCTCCCTGGGATGTTCTTGGGAAAACCGACAATATTTAAAATTTTTTTGGTTCCGATGCAGCAATTCGGTCAAAAATTAACACTTATTTAATAGTATTTGATTTCAATCGACTTGTTTTTCTTTTAATATAATGGTATTATATTAAAATGTAGAGATATGTTCTATCCAGAAAGGAATGATATAATGTCCGAAGAATTTAAAAATTCCGAAAACATCGGCGGCGAACAGCCCGGCAAAAAACCCTTTTCCGTTAATATTCCGGAAGACGATTTCGTAAACGATATCCCCGCTCCGGAAAGCGACGTTCCCACCGAAAACAAACCCCGTAAAGTAGTACGCTTTGTTGATAACGCTCCCAAGGCAGAACCCGCAGAAAAACCCGCCAAGAAAAAAAGCGGATTTATCGGAGAATTTTTTGCCGGAGCCGCAGCAGGCGCAAAAACCGTTGGCGAAGGAATTTCCGCAGGAATCAAAACCGTTTCCGAAATGAAACCCAAAACCGACAAAAAACCGGCTGAACCCAAGGAAGAAAAAGCAGCACCGGCAATCGAAACTGCCGAACCCAAAACCGCTGATTACAGTGCTGATGAGGCAAGCTTCCCCGAAAAAGAAAAGAAACAGAACGCCCTTATGAGCAAACTTTATGCTCTTCCCACCAAAACCGTAATTATCGGCGCGGCTGCTCTTCTTGTTCTTCTTATTGCAATAATCCTTCTTGGCGCAACAAGCTGTTCTTCTGGAAACGAACCTTCCAATCCCTCCAACCCCGGTGAAATCATCATCGACCCCGAAAATCCCGAAGGCGAAACCGATGACAACGAAGTTCCCACCGTTCTTGATTATCCTGACAGAACCGAACTTTTCGCTGAAGCTTTCAACGCAAACAACGACGTTGTGGGCTGGCTTTATATCCCCGGTCTTGAAGATATTGACGCAGGTGTCTGCTTCAGTTACGATAAGTCCTATCCTTACGACAAACGCGACATCACCGGCAAAAAAGTTCCCAACAGCTATTGGATCGACGGTGCTTACTACACCCACTATCGCGGAGCTTTCGGCGATACCGCTGATGAACTTTCCAACAACACCGTAATTTTCGGCCACAGCGACCTTGGTCTTACCAATCTCTCTTACCAGAACGACGACCCCACCGGTCCTCTCTTCTCCCAGCTCTTTAACTTCAAGGATCCTTCCTTCGCCGAAAAAACTCCCTATATCTATCTTACCCTTCCGGGTGAAGATACTGTATGGGAAATCTTCTCCGTTTTCTATAATGACGCAAACGCAATCAACAGTGTTTTCTCCTCTTATTATAAGAAAAACGGCGGTTCCCTCTGGTACATCGAACCGAGCCCCATCGAAAGCGAATATCAGCTTATGCTTGATACCATCACCGAACGTTCTCTCTATGATTACGGCATCGACGTAACCGTTGATGACAAGATCCTCACCCTTTCCACCTGCACCGTCGGTTATGGTCTTAACTCCAGATCCAACTACCGTTTTGTAGTTGTTGCAAAACTTGTTACCGATCCGGAATCCCACGTCCAGAAGAACGCTTCCATCTCCATCAACGCTGATGCTCCCGTTCCCGGCACTTATAAAGAGAAATTCTCCGAATATGCCGCAAGCTGGAAACCTTCCGCAAACTGAAAAGCAAAATAAAAAGGACGGTTCCACCGTCCTTTTTATTTTGCAATTAAACCAAAAATGCTATATATTTATTTCAAACGAATAAGGAGTGATTATTGTGTTAAAAAAGATGTTGCCGCTTCTTCTGATTCTTTTGTTTGTTTTTTCTGCTTGTTCTGCTGAAAATAATACTGAAACAGAATCTTCTTCCGAAATTCCTGCGGAGGATATAATTATTGAAAAAGAGCCCGAACCCACAGAACCTATTGAACCCCTTTTTTGTTTTGAAGGAAGACAGACCGAACTCTCCGAAATTTCAAAAATAAATCCCGACGTAAAAAGCTGGATTTTTATCCTTGGTCTTCCTGATATTGATAATGGTGTTTGTTTCAGCAATGAAAAAACATATCCTTACAGCAAAAAAGATGTTCTTGGAAACGACGTTTCCGAAACCTATGTTACGGACGGCGCCTTTTACAACCACTTCCGCAACTCTTTCGGAGCAACCTCTGCTGAACTTTCTTTAAACACCGTTATTTTCGGCTGCAGCGATTTCGGCACAACAAACAACCCTTTAAAAGAATCCGAAATAATCGAAGAGCACCTGTATAGAGACGACCCGAAGGGTCCGCTTTTCTCCCAGCTCTTCAACTTTATGGATCCTTCTTTTGCTGAAAAAACTCCTTATATATATTTAACTCTTCCGGAAGAGGAAACAATCTGGCAGATTTTCGCGGTTTTTTATAATGATGCCGAAACTCTTAATGAAGTTTTCAGCGATTTCCACGATAGACACGCTGGTAGTATCTGGTATATCGAACCCTCACCCACTGAATCTGAGTATGCTCTTATGCTTGAAACCATCAGAAATCGTTCCGTCTATGATTACGACGTTGAAGTTTCTTCCAACGATAAAATTCTTACTCTTACAACTTCAACTATAGATTTTGGTGTTAAGGAATGCGATAATTACCGTTTCGTAGTTGTTGCAAAACTTGTTGAGGATGCTGAAAACCTCGCTGTAAAAAATGCAAGCTTCACCATCAACGCTGATGCTCCCGTTCCCGGCACTTATAAAGAGAAATTCTCCGAATATGCCGCAAGCTGGAAACCTTCCGCAAACTGAAAAGCAAAATAAAAAGGACGGTTCCACCGTCCTTTTTTTGTTGCATTGATTTTCAAAAAGTGGTATAATGTCTCACCAGTGAGTTCGAAGCCTTCCTCACTTAAAACAAAACCAAAGGAGAATAAAAATGAATAACAGAAAAAGCAAAACTTCTTTCCTCACCAAAAGCGCAATGATCGCCGCACTTTACGTGGTTCTCACCGAAATTTCCGCCCTGCTCGGAATTTCAAGCGGAGTTATCCAGTTCCGACTTTCGGAAATGTTCGCTGTGCTCCCGCTCTTCACTCCCGCGGCGATTCCAGGGGTTTTTATCGGTTGTCTGATATCCAATATCATGACAGGCGGCGTTATCTGGGACGTTGTCTTCGGAAGCCTTGCAAGCCTTCTGGGCGTTCTCGGAGCATGGCTGCTGCGCAAAAAAAGCGTTTATCTTGCGCCCGTTCCGACAATCGCGGCAAATATGCTGATCATTCCCTTCGTTCTTCGCTATGCTTACGGTGTGGAAGGAAGCATTCCTTTCTTTATGCTTACCGTCGGATTCGGCGAATTCGTAACGGCGGGAGTCCTTGGGGTTTTTCTTGCGAAAACTCTTAAAAAATATAAAATCATTTTCTGAAAAAAGCCTCCGCAAAACGGAGGCTTTTTTTATTGACCACGGCCGGATTTTGTTATATTATTTATCTGTATTATTTATCCAAAGGAGAACCGAAAATTGGAAAAACTTCTGATAAGCGCATGCCTTCTTGGGGTTTCCTGCCGCTATGACGGAAAAAGCAAACCCATGAAAGATATTGAAAAACTTATGGAAAAATACGAACTTATTCCGGTCTGCGCCGAAATTTTCGGCGGACTTTCCACCCCAAGAGTTCCTGCGGAAATTTCCGGGGAAAAAGTTATCACAAAAGACGGCAGGGACGTTACCGAAGAATATACCCGCGGCGCAGAAGAAGTTCTTCGCCTTGGAAAACTTTTCGGCGCAAAAAAGGCGCTTCTTAAAGAACGCAGCCCTTCCTGCGGAAGCGGAATTATCCACAACGGAAAATTTGACGGCGGACTTGTTCCCGGATTCGGAAAAACCGCGGAGCTTCTTCTTGCGGAAGGTTTCGAGGTTTTCGGCGAATCTCAGATTGACGAAATTCTGTAAAAACAAAAAAACGGCACGCATTGCGTGCCGTTTTTAACTTTGGTTTATAATTATTGATTTTTCCAGTATTCCTTTTCGTTCATACGGAAGGAAAGGGTGAGAAGGCTGTCGCTGAGATGCACGTTCTGAACCTCGATTTTGTCGCTGGAACGAAGGTCCACCGGCGCAAAGTTCCAGATTCCTTTTACTCCGCCCTTGATCGCTTTGTCGAGGATTTCCTCCGCAACGCTTGCCGGAGTTGTGATTACAACGATATCAACTCTGTTTGCCTCAAGATATTCTTCAAGAGAAGAAACATTGAGAATCGGAATTCCGCAGATCTGCATTCCGTCATACATAAGGTTGTTGTCAAAAACCGCGTCGATAAAGAATCCGTCGGTGTTGAAATCCTTGAAACTGATGATCGCGCGACCAAGGTTTCCTGCGCCGATTACAACCATATGGTGTTCTTTTTTGATTCCGAGAAGTCCGGAAAGCCATTCCTTAAGGGTATCCGGATGATAGTTTTCAACGCCGCCGCAGGTGAAAAAGTCCTGTCTGACCTGTGCGCTTGTGTTACCGATTCGCTTTGCAAGTTCGCCGGAAGTAACTGTCTGTTTGCCTTCGGCAAGCATAATGCAGACGTGGCGGTAATATGCCGGAAGACGTCTTGCAAGAGCATCAGAAAGAGTTTTTTTGTCAAGAGCTTTATTTCCCATATTGATCCTCCTTGGCGGGAACGCCGCTCAAATATATAAGCATATTATATATTCAAAGAAAAAAATTTGCAATAACCAAAATGTGAAAAATGTATCATTTTTGTCCTTTTTTGTCACTATTTTTATATAAAAATTGCAAAAAACAATAAATATTGTGTTTATATGGAGAACAAAGCCGAATCTGTTTACTGAAAATAAAAACACCGCATTTTCCGGGATATTCCGGTAAAAAAAGGCGCTTCGTCACGAAGCGCCTTTTTACGTTTATTAAAAACTTTTTCGTTTTCAGAAATTATTCTTCGTCATCGAAACCGGTGATTCCGGAAGTTGTAAAGCTGCGTGCCGCATTCTGTCTTTCATGAAGCGCAGCGGAACGGCTCTGTTCGCTTTTGCGGTTGATGATGAAAAGTACAACAAGGATGAGAACAACGGTTACAACAACCGCAATCACGATCCATACCCAAAGGGGAATTCCGCCGCCGGAGGTTTTTCCGTCGCCTACTTCAATCTGAACAAGAAGGATAGGAGAGAATCCCGCTACGTCGATGGAAGCGGAACCTGCGGAAACGGAAGGAACAAGGTTTACTTCAACAATGGTGTTTTCGCTTGCTTTGTATGCAAAGGAACCAAGGCCGGAAACATCTTTGATAACAAGGCGATATACTCCGTCTTTTTCAACAAGCTTTATGTTGGAAACAGCGGTTTTAAAATCGGTTTCCGGAGCATAGAGATAAGTGTTTTCGTCATCGGTCATGTAATAATCGCCTTCATAATCAGCGATGTTTACGGTATGTACCATTGCAAGAACGTAACTTTCATAATTGGAAGAAGCGGTTGCCTGGGTTCCGTTAAGATGATAGGTTACGGTGCCTTCGGATTTTCCGGAATATGCTTTTCCTTCAACAAGAAGGGAAAGATCAAATGCCGCAAGGGCGTCGCCGTTTTCGATGAATTTTGCGGCAGCGTCATCGGTAACACTGTATCCGTCAAGAGGAATGATGTTAAGGCTGGGGTTTTCGCCAACGTTTTCTTTAAGGGTGAATTCAATTTTGGTTACGGGAATATCACCTTCGATGCTGAAAGCAAGGGAAACGGGTTTGAAAACATCCGGAACAGGTTCTGCGACAGAAGAGCTGCTTACGGAAGATTCGGGTTCGGAGGAAGTTTCCGATGCGGAACTTTCAGGTTTGGAGGAAGAAGCCGGTTTTGAAGAAGTGGGCTTGGAGGAAGCGGGCTTGGAAGAGGAAGCCTGGCTTGAGGAAGGTGCGGAGGAAGAAGAACTTGAGGAGGAAGACTGGGAAGAGGATGTTGAGGAGCTGGAAGATTCTTCGCCATCGTCCCAGAGAGCGGTAAAGGTTACGGAGCAGCTTTCGGTTGCTCTGAGTTTATCGCCGGGCTGGTAAACTTCACCGTTAAGGCTGCATTCCCAACCGGTGAATTTATGACCTGCGTAAGTGAAATCGCATTCCGGAAGAGTTACGATTCTTTCAAAAGTAACGGTTTCCACAAATCCGCTTGCTTTTCCGGGATCAAAGGTTGCTTTAACAATAATTCCGGAAGAAGATGTTGAACCGGAGGAACTTCCGGAACCGGAAGAAGTGGAAGAAGAGGAAGAAGAACTTGAGGAAGAAGAGGAAGAGGGCGGGGTCGTTCCGTCTTTTGTCCACTGTGCGGTTGCGGTTACAAGGTACTGGTTGTTATAGATGGAACCGCTGCCTTTGTTGGAATATGCTGCGCCTTCGGAATAGCTCTTTCCGGCAATGGACCATCCGCTGCAGTAATATCCTTCTTTTTTGAATCCGCAGCTTGCTGCAGTGGGAAGGGTTATTGCTTCGTTAAGGTTATAAGGGCCTTCGGGTCTTGTTACGTTTCCCTGGCCGTCGCCGGGATCAAACTCGATGTAATATTTGGATTTTACCTCGTCAAGTCCAAGAGCGTTTGCTTCGGTTGCAGTAAAAGGAACCGCAGTAAGCACAAGAACAAGCGCGATAATCACAGAAAAAATTCGTTTCACTTGTGAAACCTCCTTAAAAAATCTTTATAAATAAAGACATATTTATACATATAAAATTATAGCACAAGCGTATTTATTTGTCATTCTTTTTTTTAATAAAATCCCAAATATGGCAAATCGGAATAAAATACTTGTAAAGCTTCTTTGTTTTTGATATAATTGCTTCATAAGCCGCCGTGGTGGAATGGCAGACACAAGGGACTTAAAATCCCTCGCCTTTAAAGCGTACGAGTTCGAGTCTCGTTGGCGGCACCACAAAAAAGAGCCGCATTTGTTCTTTGAACAGATACGGCTCTTTTTTGTATCGTCCGTAATATTGCAGTGAAAAAAGGAGAATTTTTATGGACAGAACCCAGAAAACCGAAATAGTCAATATGTGTATGGTCACAGACGGAAATCTTGTTCTCGTTCAGGATAAAATCAACGGTGAATGGGGCGGGTTAACTTTTCCCGGCGGTCACGTTGAACCGGACGAATCCCTTTCCGATGCGGTCATCCGCGAGGTTTTTGAGGAAACGGGTCTTTCGGTAAAATCTCCTATACTTTGCGGAACAAAGGATTGGGTGAACGACGACGGTTCAAGATATCTTGTTCTTTTTTATAAAACCGACAAATTCAGCGGCGAACTCCGTTCCTCCGAAGAGGGAAAAGTTTTCTGGATAAGCCTTGAGGAACTTTTTACAGAAGAAGACTGCCTTTCTCCCGATATGAAGGATATGATAAAAGTTTTCACCGATGATGACCTCAGCGAGTTTTTCTATTACAAAGAAAACGGAAAATGGAAATATTCACTCAAATAGCAAAAAAGCCTTCCTTTGCCGGAAGGCTTTTTTGTTTTCCATTTTTTATTCTTCCGTTCCGGCCGATAACGGAATCGTTATAATGACTTTATAAAGGTCGCCGTCAAGAGCAAGACTGAAAGTTCCGCCGCAAAGTTCCGTAAGGGATTTTGCGATGGAAAGCCCAAGCCCGTTTCCTTCGCTGTTTCGGGAAGCATCTCCGCGAACAAAGCGCTCCATAAGAGCCTCCGCCGTCATATTAAGCGGTTCTTTGGAAATATTCCTTATTGTAAGAACGGCTTTTTCACCCGCTGTAAGGTCAAAATAGGCCCTTGTGCCCGGCTGGGCATATTTGATTATGTTCTGTATAAGGTTGTCAAAAACTCTCCAGAGAAGCCTTCCGTCGGTGTTTACAAAAACCTCTTCCTCCGGAAGATTGACGATCGGAATTATGTTTGCCGCCTCAAGCTTTTCCGCGAATTCTCCGACGGATTGATTTACAAGTTCGCCGATGTTGAGCCGCTCTCTGTTGACCGCAACCGCGCCGCTGGAAGCTTTTGAAGCTTCCACAAGGTCTTCGGTAAGTTTTTTGAGTTTTGCGCTTTGGCGGTCGATAACCTCGATATATTCCCTGGCATTTTCATTTTCGATATTCTCTTTTTTAAGAAGATCCACATAGGAAACTATCGAAGTGAGCGGAGTTTTAAGATCGTGGCTTACGTTTGTGATAAGTTCGGTTTTGAATCGCTCGCTCTTCATTCTGTCATCAACGGCTTTTGACATTCCGTTTGCGGCGCAGTTCAGGTTATAAGCGTGTCTGCGAAGCACCGGCCAGAGTTCCTTGCTGTTTATACGGTATTCAAAATCTCCGTTTGCAATTGCTTCGCCCCCGCGTTTTATTTTTTTAAGCTGGGCAGCGAACCAGATTGCGATGCAAACCGCTCCAACGGTTATAAAAATTGCGAACAGCAAATAAATCGCTCCGTCATAAGCATCAAATGTAAGCAGCCCAAGAAGAAAAACAACAAAGCTGTAACCAATAACGCCGAGGGCAAGTTTCCATCCGATTCCGATATTGCTCATGATCCAGCGGAAAAATTTTATAAAAACGCTTCCGCATTGACAGATAAAAGTGTGTTTCCACCATTTTTTTGTTTTAAAATGGACAGCGGAACTCATGACAACTATAAGTGTAAGCGCGGTAAGACCCGCAAAGCAAAGCCCGAAGGAAAGATATTTGTAAATATCCTCATAAGCAAAACGTATGTTGCCAACAAGCTGAACAAGGCCCGCTATTCCAAGACCCGCAAGGAAAAGCATAATATCATATTCAACGGCGTTGATTCCGCGGAAATCAAGGACTCCTTCGCCGTCATAACCGGAAGAAGCAATAAGATAAAGGCAAAGCAGTGCGTTGACTATAAAGAAACAAACCCCGGCGGTTATAAAAACTTCTCTGTTTTCGGCAATGAATCTGAATTTTATATATTCGCTGTATCCGGACGCGTTGGAATCCATCGGCATTTTAAGATAGCCTTCCATGGTATATTCCGCAACGGTTTTTCCTTCTTCCGTAACTTCCTCAGCAGGAAAACCCTTCGTCATAAGGATATATCCCCTTGAACCGCTCTCTTCCGGAGCATGAATTTCCGGTTTTCCGGTAATTCCGGGTTTAAGGGTTGAAACAATCTCTTTACCTTCGGAATCATAGATTTTATAGGCAAAATTCTTTTCGCCAAAACGATATTCGTTTTTCAAAAGTCCGGAAAGGTCGTTCCAATAGATATATTCGTTTATGTCCGCAAGTTTGCTGTTGATAAAACTTTTCGCAGAGCTTGTTTGCTCAAATTCCGGGGTTTTCCCCGGAAGATACATCCCTTCTTCATAAGCTTCCGCCGCAAACCAGCAGCATCCGATAAGAAGAGGAGTTATAATGCAGACAATCACAAAGGAAAGCATTTTTAAAAACAAACTTCCGTTTAGTTTTTTCATTTTCCACCCTCCAGTTTATATCCTTTTCCCCAGACAACTTTAAGATAGCGGGGGTTTGCCGGATCTATTTCGATTTTTTCTCTTAAATGACGAATGTGAACCGCAATGGTTCCTTCTGCGCCCAAAGGGTCGCTGCTCCAGACCGCGGAATAAATCTCTTTTGAAGAAAAAACTTTTCCGGGATTTTGGATAAAAAGTTTCATAATTTCATATTCCGTAGGGGTAAGCGGAAGAGTTTCGCCGTTAAGGGAAACGGTTTTTCCGTTGTCGTCAAGTTCAAGGCTTCCGACGGAAATCACGTCCTCTTTCTTTTCCATTCCGCCTAAATACGCATACCGGCGAAGCTGGGCCTTGACCCTTGCAATAACTTCAAGCGGGTTAAACGGTTTTGTTATGTAATCGTCCGCTCCTGCCGTTAAACCGAGAATTTTATCGGCATCCTCGCTTTTTGCGGTGAGGAAAATTACCGGCGCGTTGCAGCTTTCGCGAAGTTTCACCGTTGCGGAAACGCCGTCCATCTTCGGCATCATTATATCCATCAGAACAAGGTGGATCTCTTCCGAAGAAGCGATTTCAAGGGCTTCTTCCCCGTTTTCGGCTTCAAAAATTTTATAGCCTTCGCCGGAAAGATATATTTTAAGGGCTTTTCGGATATCCCTTTCGTCGTCACAAATAAGCAGGTTATACATTCCCTCACCTCCTGATTAATATAATACCAGTTTAAATCTTAAGAATAAAGTGGTAAAATTATTAAGATTTTCTTAAGATTTATAAAAAAGCGGCGGAATTCTTTTCCGCCGCTTTTTTTAAAACTGATAATCAAGTTCGCCGATGGGGATAACCGGTTTCGGCGGAACGGAAAATTCATTCAGCTGTTTTTCCATAAAAACAACGCTGTGCCATTTTCCGTGTTTAAATCCGCAATTTTTTCGAAAACCGTTTTGTTTGAATCCAAGCTTTTCGTGCAATTTTATCGAAGCTTCGTTATCGTCGTTTACAAGAACATAACAAACGCAGAAATTCTGTTTTTTAAGGATATCAAGAACCTTTTCATAAAGGGCTGTTCCGATACCTTTTCCCCTTGCCTCTTCCGCAAGATAGACCGAAGTTTCAACGGTCCATTGATAGGCGGCCCTTGTATATTCCGGTCCGCCGTAGGCATATCCGAGAATTTTTCCGTCTTCTTCATAGACGATCCAAGGATATTTTTTCCGGATTTCCGCAATTCTTCCGGAAAATTCAGAAAGAGAGGGAACTTCATATTCAAAAGTTATTGCGGTTTTTTCGATATAGGGCGCATAGATTTTGAGAATCGCTTCTGCGTCTTTTTCTGTTGCAAAACGGATTTTTCCGGTCATGGTTTCTCCTTTTTAAGCTGAATCTGTCTGAAAATAAGCTGAACAAGTGTTAAAGGAAGCAAGCAAAGCAAAATCGTTCTTCCTGAAGCGGAAAGAGGAACAAGCATGAAAAGTTCCGTGAAAAGTGAAATCGCTCCTGAAAAAATAACCGTGCTTCCGATTACGATTGCGGCTTTGAATTTGTTGAGCGGAAGACATGTTGTGAGAAGCATCATAAGGCTTGCCGCACCGGTATAGACCGTGCAGATCGTGGAAACTTCATCCGCCGTAATTTTCGCGGACATTCCGGGAGTTTCGCTGATTATGAGCACTGCCATTATTCCGAAGAAAACCGTTGCCGCACCGATCAGCGCCCTTTTGAGCACCGTTTTCATGAATTCCTTCGGCACCCTTTTAAAATTAGGTTCAAGGGCAAGAAAAATCCCCGGGATTCCCGATGCGACCGCGCCGATAAGGGTCATCTGGATAGGCACAAAAGGATAGGCAAAAGGCGCAAACAAAAGAGTTGCCGTAAGGGCAAACGTATAAATTGTTTTCATAAGAAAAATTGCCGCCGCACGCTGGATATTGTTGATAACGCGCCTTCCTTCAAGCACCACTTCCGGCATTGCGGAAAAATCCGAATCAAGAAGGACAAGCTGGGCGGCGTGACTTGCCGCCTGGGCGCCGCTTGCCATTGCAACGGAACAATCCGCATCCTTGAGCGCGAGCACGTCATTGACTCCGTCGCCGGTCATTGCGACGGTGTGTCCTTCGGACTGAAGAGCTTTTATTATAACGCGCTTCTGTTCCGGGTTCACTCTTCCGAAAACAACCGTTTTTTCAGCCATTGCGGAAAGTTCCTCATCTGAAAGAACGGATGCATCCGCAAAATTTTCAGCACCAAGAACTCCGGCTTTTTTTGCGATTGCGGAAACCGCCGCCGGATTATCTCCGCTTATAACCTTTATTGAAACATCGTTTTTACGGAAATATTCAAACGTTTCCTTAACGTTTGGGCGGATTTCGTCTTCTATGAGTATAAATCCAAGCGGTTTTTCCGCTTTGTATAATTCTCCGTCGAAACTTCCTTTGCAAAGAGCAAGAACGCGGGTTCCGTCTTCGGAATATTCTGCCGCTTTCCGAACTGTTTCCGGAAAATTTCCGCCGGTGACGAATTCCGGAGCTCCAAGCATAAAGCAGCCTTCCTCTCCAAAATCCGCCGCAACATATTTGAGCACGGAAGAGAACGGAAGAACGTTTACGGCCGGTTTTTCGATATGATTACGGCTTCCGAAAGCCTCAACAATGGCTTTTGCCGTGGCGTTGTCAGCCGGTACTGCGGAATAAATTTCCGCGGCAATGGCGCCGATGTCGTCATCCTCAAAGCTTACGGTACCTTTTACCTTCATATTTCCGCTCGTGATGGTTCCGGTTTTGTCAAGGCAAAGTACGTCCGCCCTTGCAAGGGATTCCAGCGAATAAAGCTGCTGTGTAAGGGTCCTCTTTTGCGCAAGGCGCACAACTCCCACAGCAAAGCTCATGCTCGTAAGCAGATAAAGCCCGTCCGGAATCATTCCGACCATTGCCGCAACGGTCGGAATCATGGAATCGACATACGAAAGTTCCTGGTCGATATAATGGTTCCAGAAAGTGAGCACGCCCATTGGAACAATGAATGCCGTTACGGTTTTTATGATGTTCATCATGGTGGTTTTGAGCACAGACTTCGCGGTTTTAAGCTTTTTTGCCTCCGCGGTAAGGCGTTCGGCATAGCTTTCCGCTCCGACTGCGGTCAGGACGACCGCCGCTTCGCCGCTTATCACAAAGCTTCCGGAGAAAAGTTTGTCTCCGGAGGTCTTAAGGACCGCGTCGCTTTCGCCGGTTATAAGACTTTCGTTAAGTCTTGCTTCTCCTCCGAGCACCGTTCCGTCGGCAGTCATCTGGTCGCCGGCACCAATGAGCACCACGTCCCCAAGAACAAGTTCCTGATAAGGCAAAACAACCTCTTTCCCGTCGCGAATGACCCTTGCAGTTGGTGCTGTGAGCACCGAAAGACTGTCAACGGTCTTTTTCGCCCGAATTTCCTGAACGGTTCCGATCAGGAAGTTCGATATAACAATACCCAAAAAAAGCATGTTGCGGTAGCTGCCCGTGGTGATTACAAGCGCCGCAAGCACAATGTTGAGCATGTTATAGAAGGTAAAGAGGTTTGAAAAGATTATCTGTTTTATGCTTTTTGAAGCGGAAGAGGACGAAACGTTCGCCTTGCCTTCTTCGGCAAGGCGTTTCGCTTCCTCGCTTGAATGAGCCGGCCAGTTCCGGTCGATTTTCAAGATATCACTGCCTTTTTATTTTTACGCAAGGTTAAGCTTTCCAAGAAGCTTGTGGATGCGTTTGTAAACAAGATAAGTAACCGCGCCGTTGATTCCCGCTTTTGTAAGGTTGAAAAGAAGGATAAAAGGCATAAGGCTTTTTACCATTCCTTTTGCGGCTTCCATTTCCATTCCGGCCATTGCGTTAAGATAAACCGGCGTGAAAGCAAGGTTTGCGGGATACATTACCGCAACCATTGCGACAACGCCGCAGAGAATTGCGATAAGGGCGCCTTTTTTGGTTTTTTTGCGTTTATAAATCGTTCCGGCAACAAGGGTGAATGCGCTTGTTGCAACGATATGCATTACAATTCCGTAAACTCCGCTTTGGGCGGAAACGGTGAATCCCTGAATTGCGGAAACAATCACGGTAAGAGCAATTCCCCAAACCGGTCCGAAAAGGAATGTACCTATAAGTATCGGAATATCCGCCGGGTCATATTCAAGGAAAGATACGGCCGGGAAGATCGGAAAATGGATAAAGGAAACCAGAACGATCGAGCAAGCCGCCAAAACGCCAAGAGTTGTAAGTTTTTTTGTGGTCATGTTTTTCATAATAATACCCCTTCTTTTTTAAGATAGTATGAACAGTTTCTTAAAAGAAAGGCAAAATCGCAAAAAGAAAAACCCCATGCTATTATGCACGGGGTTTGTTTTCTTTACGCAGTTTCGCCATCCGGACTTAATGCGAAAATTTCGCAAACACCGTCGGTACGGGATTCTGACCCGTTCTTGCTGTTAAGCTCTCGGACTTATCGGATAAAACCGCTTCACCGCCGGTAGGGATTCTCACCCTGCCCCGAAACTATTTAATTGTATAAACAAGCGCAAGGCGCCTATTACCAAGGTTTTACGGAAGAATTATTCTTCGTCTTCCTCTTCTTCCATATCGAATTCGAGATGTTCGCCGCAGTTGGGGCAATCCATTTCGCCTTCGTCAACGATGCATCCGTCGATGCAGATAACTTCGCCGCAAGCGGGGCATTCTACTTCGTAGAGGTCGTCGCAATCGCAGTCGCAATCGTCATCGTCGCAGCAGCAATCGCAGTCGCAATCGTCATCGTCGCAGCAGCAATCGTCGTATTCATAATAATCGTTCTCAAGGGTTTCAAGGTCTTCGTCAATAAGTTCAACCTGTTCGCCAACTTCTGCAAGAGCGTCCTGAACGTCTTCTACATCGTATGCAAGATCTTCGAGGATGTCAACAATAGCATTGAGAACTTTGTCATCGCAGTTAAGGCCTTCCATAAGACCTTTAAGATGTGCAACTTTTTCAGCAATAGTCATGGTAATTTCTCCTTTGCCTTAAAGATTTTTGAATTATTAAAATCAGATTATGCTCTGCCGATGTATTCACCGGTTCTGGTATCAATCTGGATTTTGTCGCCTTCGTTGATGAAAAGCGGAACTTTTACGTTTGCGCCGGTTTCAACGGTTGCGGGTTTGGTTACGTTGGTTGCGGTATCGCCTTTAACGCCGGGTTCGGTTTCGGTTACTTCAAGAGTTACGAAGTTCGGAGCTTCGAGACCGAAAACTTTGCCTTTGTAAGAAAGGATACGGCAAACGTCTTCTTCTTTGCAGAATTTGAAAGAATCACCGAGAAGGCTTTCTTCGATCGGGATAAGTTCAAAAGTTTCGGGATCCATGAAATAATAAAGATCGCCGTCGGTATAGCTGTAAGACATTTCTTTTCTTTCGATAAATGCGGTGGGGAATTTATCGGTGGGGTTGAAAGTACGTTCAATTACAGCGCCGGTAATAACGTTTCTGATTTTGGTACGGACAAATGCTGCACCTTTGCCGGGTTTTACGTGCTGGAATTCGATGATCTGATATACATCACCGTTATCGTCAAAAGTAACACCGTTTCTGAAATCGCCTGCAGAAACCATAAGTTAAACCTCCTAAAATGAAGCGCAATAGCGCATTTTTTTACATTTATAATAATAAAGTATTTTCGACCTTTTTGCAATAGTTTTTTAATAAAATTATACCCATAAAAGGCGTTATATTTCAAAAAATCGGGTTTTATCTTCGATTTATACAAATTGTTTTCAGCCGGAAGGAACCTTGCGATACAAAAAAGTGCGGAACTGTTTTCCTCCGATTTTAAAATCCTTCTTCAAAAACTTTTATTTCGCTCCTATCAGGTTTCACTTTTTCCGTACTCATATATTATCCTCTGCCGGATCCGGATTTATAAACTTCTTTCTGTTAACGGCGATAAAACGTTTTTGTTTTTCCGGATTCTACTTTTCATAGGTTGCCTGATCCTTATGAATATGATAATCTCAAAGGAGCGAAAGGAGCGATTTTTCATGTCTTACATCAGCGGAAAAATTATCAGGGATCTTCGGGAAAACAAAAAGCTTACCCAAAAACAACTCGGCGAAATCATATCCGTTTCGGACAAAACGATCTCAAAATGGGAAACGGAAAAAGGTCTTCCGGATATAACCCTTCTGGAACCTCTTTCCGCCGCTCTCGGCGTTTCGGTTGCCGAACTTCTTTCCGGCGAAAGCATCATAAACAAAAACCGCTCCGGAAATATCAAAAAAACAAAGTTCTACGTCTGTCCTGTTTGCGGAAATATAATAACCGCCCTTGGCGAAGGTTCTTTTTCCTGCTGCGGAATAAAACTTCCCGCTCTTTTTCCGGAAAAAGCGGAGGAAGATTCCTTTGAGATCGAAAGACCGGAAAACGATGTTTTCATCCGCTTTTTCCATCCCATGACGAAAGAACATTATATCTCTTTCGCGGCGTATATCACCTATAACGGTCTGCAGATAAAAAAGCTTTATCCGGAGCAGGAACCGGAGGTTCGTTTTTCCTTTTCCGGAAAAGGAAAAGTTCTTTTCTTCTGCAACCGCGACGGACTTTTTGAAATGGATCTGTGACGTTTTTTGTTGTTTTTCTTCATTTTGTAAAAAAAGTCTGTGACATTTCCGGTTTTGTTGTGCTATAATTTATACGTAACATTTTGTCGATTCACAGCGTATTTTTTCACAAAACCGGAATGAAAGGGACGATTTTGATGTTGGAAAAAGGCCATGTTTTTGTTTACGGAACAAGCGGAGTGTGTCGGGTCGAGGATATTCGTGTCATGGATTACGGCGGCGGAAAGAAGGAATATTATATCCTCCAGCCGGTTTTCGACCTTCGTTCAAACCTTTCCGTACCCGTTGACAGCCCCGCCTTTTCCGCCCGGGCAAGGGAGCTTCTTCAGGAAAGCGAAATTCTTGAAATCATCGATTCCCTTGCAAACACCGGAACCGAATGGATAAAAAACGACAAGGAACGTGTGGCTGCTTTCCGCAATCTTCTTGAAAGCGGTTTTTGCAAGGATATCGCTTTCCTTATCCGCAACCTCTATCTGCACAAAAAGGAACTTGCCGGAAAAGGAAAAAAACTCCGCAGCGCCGATGAAGCCATCATGCAGAGAGCGGAAAAACTGCTTTACGGCGAATTTGCCTGGGTTCTCGGAATTGAACCGGAAGAAGTTCCCGGATTTATTAAAAAAAGATTGGAATAAACCTGCGGCGGCCGGAAAGGTCGCCGCTTTTTTTATTGACATCGGCATTATTTAGGAATATTATTAATATTAGGTAATTTTCGGGAAATGGAGGTATTTGTCATGGCCGATGTTGAAGAAAGATTCGAAGAAGTTTATGACGAACTCAGAGACGAACTGGAGGAAATGTGCCACGAAAAACGGTACAACGACCTTCGAAAACGTTTTCTCGATATGAACCCCGCAGATATTGCGTGGCTTTTTGACGATATACCGGAAGATCATCTTCCCGTAATGTTCCGCCTTCTTTCAAAAGAAGTTGCCGCGGATGTTTTCATCAATCTTGAAAGCGATTCTCAGGAGATGCTTATAAAAGGTTTTTCAAACGCCGAACTTGAAGCGATCCTTGATGAAATGTTCCTCGACGATACCATCGACGTTATCGAGGAAATGCCCGCAAACGTAGTAAAAAGAATCCTTAAATATTCCGACCCGGAAACCAGAAGAGAAATAAACAAAATCCTTCAGTATCCGGAAGATTCCGCCGGTTCCCTTATGACAACGGAGTTTATCCGCCTCAGAAGAGGAACGACCGTCGCCGGCGCTTTTGACGTTATCCGTCAGAAGGGCGACGATTCCGAAACCATCAACGTTTCCTATGTAACCGACGAGGAACGCCATCTTATCGGTTATGTAACCATTCGTACCCTTGTTCTTGAAAAAGACACAAGCACCCTTATCGGCGATATCATGGAACCGAACGTAATTTCCGCCATGACCACCGACGATAAGGAATCGGTCGTTCAGCGTATGAGTAAGTACGACTTCGATACCATGCCGGTTGTCGATGCCGAAAACCGCCTTGTCGGAATCATCACCTTCGACGACGCGATCGACGTCATCGAAGAAGAGGCCACCGAAGATATCGAAAAGATGGCGGCAATCACCCCGAGCGACCGCCCCTATCTTCGTACCGGAATTTTTGATATCTGGAAATCCCGTATTCCCTGGCTTATGATACTTATGCTTTCCTCCACCTTCACCGGAATGATCATAAGCAGTTTCGAGGATGCTCTTGCGGCCTGTGTTGTCCTTACCGCTTTTATCCCGATGCTTATGGGCACCGGCGGTAACTGCAGTAACCAGACTTCCGCAACGGTTATCCGCGGACTTTCCCTTCAGGAAATTGAATTCCGCGACGTTTTCAAGGTTATGTGGAAAGAAGCAAGGGTCGGACTTCTTGCCGGTGCCGCTCTTGCGGCAGTAAGCTTTGTTAAAGTTCTGCTTTTTGACGGATGGATCCTTGGAAACCCGGAAGTCACCCCCATGGTTTCCGCGGTAATTGCCCTTACCCTTGTTCTCACGGTTTTCTGCTCTAAAATCGTCGGCGCATTCATGCCTCTTTTTGCAAAAAAAGTCGGCGCGGACCCCGCGGTCATGGCTTCGCCTTTTATCACAACCGTTGTTGACGCCCTTTCCCTTGTAATATATTTCGCTTTTGCTACTATGTTGCTTGGAATCTGATATTTCCGCTTGACAATGCGGTTTTCTGCGTTTATAATATTTAATGCTGTTTACAGAATCTATTAACTGTCCGGCCTTTTAACCGGGCAGTTTTTTTATAATTTCAACAGGAGGTATTCAATTTGGATAACAACATCATAATTGTTATAGCAAACATAATTTCAATAATTTCCTGCACCATAATGGTGCTTACCGGCCTTATCAAAAACAAAAACAAAATTCTCGCTGTTCAGTGTATACAGTTCATTCTTATGGGTACTTCCCATTATCTTCTCGGTGCCACCGGCGGAGTTGTTGCAACCGTTGTAAGCATTCTTCGAAACGTTGTTTTCTTTAAATTCAAAATAACCGTTCCGCTTAAACTTCTTTTCATCGCCCTTTCTGTCGGTCTTTCCCTTGGAACCGTTACTTTCAACCCCATCACCTGGTTCCCGATCCTTGCAACCTGCTTCTTTACCTGGGTTCTTGACAGCGAGGATATCATCAAGTTCAAAAACGTAATGATCGTCACCCTTATCATGTGGTTCGTTTACGATGCATATCATCTCAACTTTGTTTCCGCCGCTTTCGACGCTTTCACCATTGTTTCCACCGGCTACAGCGTCTGGCAAATTAAAAAAGAAAGAAAAGCGGTAGAAAACGAATGAACATTCTTCTCGGAAATATAGTTTCTTTCGTCGGCTGCACCGTAATGGTGCTTATCGGCTTTATTAAAGACAAAAACAAATACGTTATGATGCAGACTTTGCAGTTTGCACTGAACGCACTTTCCCATTTCCTTCTTGGGGGAATCGGCGGCACCATTGCGGCTCTTGTAAGCGCCGCAAGAAACATTATAATCTCCAAATGGAAATGTACCCCCGCAATAAAAATTGCCCTTATTGCGGTTCAGGTCGCCCTTTCGATCCCCACCGTAACCGCAAATCCCATAACATGGCTTCCGCTTATTGCGGCGGGTATGTTCACCTGGTATATCGACACAAAGGACGTTATGTGGTTCAAATGGGTGATCATAATAACCCTTGTTATGTGGGCGGTTTATGATATTTATCACCACAATTACGTTTCCGTCTGGTTCAGCGCGTTCACCGTTGTCACAAACGGAATCAGCATGGTTAAAATCCATAAAGAAAGAAAAGAAGCAAAAGAAAACCTCCCTGCATAAGGGAGGTTTTTTATTTCGTGCTCAAAAAATATTTTTAGTGCCCGCAGCGTTTTTGCTGGTGCTCATGCTGTTTTTCAGACTGTACTTTAACTTATTTCCCGGAGTGTTGATAAACTTTTTCCTAAAGAAAAATAAAAAAGCAAAAAAGCAGTCCGTTTGTGGACTGCTTTTTTTATTAGGACGCCTCAGTGCACCAATAAAAAAAGAACCCCACCAAAGGGTGAGGTTCTGAATATTCTCTTGGAAACGATTAACGTTTGGAGAACTGAAAAGGCTAAATCTAATCCGGACTTTTTCTTCGTTTTGCACCGGATTTTGGCTTAACAATGCCATTTCAGCAAAGTACAAATCACCTCATTTTTGCTGAAAAAGCGTGCTTGCTGCCTTTATGATACCTGCAGAAAACTTTTTAGGAGCCTTTTACTGACATGTCAAAGTCTCCCGGTTTATATAATTTCAACCTTGATTTTTCATCTGTAAACAGTTATTCTTATATGAGAAAGTGTGGTGTTTTTATGGAAACAAGAACAGCCATAATAGAAGAATATAAAAAGTTGGTTGTTTCAGAAAAAAAGGCCAATGTGCCGATTTCTGAAATTTGCGAAAAAGTAGGAATTTCGAGAAAGACATTCTATAATTATTTCCGCGACCGCTGGGATATTCTTGAACAGATAATCCTTAATGATATAGAAAAACCTATTCTATTGGGAAATGCCGAAAAGCTTCCTTATCATGATACCATCTATATAATCTTTGAAAAATTTCTTTTCGAAAAAAGCTTCTATAAAATAGTAATCACCGAAAACTGCCAGAACTCCCTTTTTGAAAGTCTTATAGAGTGTTATGCAAAAATCATCAGCAATTGCTATGACAAACCCGGACTTACAGAAAGTGAAGCAAAATATGTTGACTATAAAGAAGCTTCAAACATAGTAATGCTTTTGCGTAAATGGGCAAAAGACGGAATGAACGAACCTATAGAATCAATGGTAAAAGTTTGTATGTATTCAAATACCGATGCAAAAAGGTAACAGTTTTAAAAACTGTTACCTTTTCCTTACGTTTTTTTGTTTTGTTAATTTTCAAACGATAATTTCTCTGTTAATATTAAAACAAATGAACAAAAAGGAGAAATTATTATGGCAGATTTCAGAGCTGATTACAGCAAATTCACCGTTGAAGACCTTGGCTGGAACAAAGTTCCTTTTGCAGACGTTGACAAAAAGGTTACCGACCTTATGGATTTCACCGGAAAAACCGTTATCGTAACCGGTGCAGGCGGCGTTGGCCTTGGAAGAGCACTCGCACATCGTTTTGCAGCTCTCGGCGCAAAAGTTGTTATGAACGATATCAACGAAGAAGGCCTTATGAAAAACGCAAAAGAAGTTGAAGAAAAATGGAATACCAAAGTATATCCCATCGTTGCAGACCTTGAAAACTTCGACAGCGTAAAAGAATTCTTCGCAAAAGCAAACGAAACTCTCGGCGGACATATCGACGTTGTTATCAATAACGCAACCCACACCAGCTACGGTCCTTTCTTCATGTTCACCGAAGATCAGATCGATACCACCATCAGAGGCGCACTTCTTTCTGTTGTATATTGCCTCCGCTGCGCCTGCGATTATATGATTCCTCAGGGTTACGGCAAAATTGTCAACATTTCTTCCGAAAGCGCTTACAACAAAAATAACGAAAACATCGTTCTCTATGCTGCAACCAAATCTGCAATGAACGGCCTTACCCGCGGACTTGCAAACGAACTTGCTCCTTTCGGAATCATGGTAAACGGCGTTGCTCCCGGCCTTATGTTCCACGACGGACTTCGTTATGTTTTTGATAACCCCACTGAAGAAAACCTCGGCGTAAGACAGACCATGTGCCAGGGTGTTGCAGATACTATCTGCAAACGTCCTTCCCTTGCAGATGAAGTTGCGAATACCGTTGTTTATCTTGCAAGTGATGCTAACACTTATATCTATGGCCAGACCATTCTCAACGGCGGCGGCATCAACGTATTCTGATAAAACAATCTCTTTTCTATTAATACCCCAACAAGAAAGTCCTCGGCTCTGCCGGGGATTTTCTTTTATATAAAAAAGAACCCCACCAAAAGGTGAGGTTCTGAAAATTCTGCAAAACGAGATTAACGTTTGGAGAACTGGTCGCGCGGTTAAAAAAACGCTCCGGTGGAGCGTTTTTCAGCGTCGACCCGCAGCGAACTGCGTTCGCGAGGACACCTCAGTGCACCGACAAAAAAAGAACCCCACCAAAGGGTGAGGTTCTGAATATTCTCTTGGAAACGATTAACGTTTGGAGAACTGAGGTGCACGACGTGCTTTTTTGAGACCGTATTTTTTACGTTCTTTCATTCTGGGGTCACGGGTAAGGAGACCTGCTTTTTTGAGGGTAGGTCTGAGTTCTTCGTTGTACTGGAGAAGAGCTCTGGAAAGGCCGTGACGGATTGCGCCTGCCTGGCCGGTTACGCCGCCGCCGGTTACGGTGCAGATGATATCGAATGCACCAGCGGTTTCGGTGAGTTCCATGGGGAGTCGAACCATGAGTTTATGGGTGTCAACGCCGAAATATTCGTCGATGTCGCGGCCGTTGATGGTGATTGCGCCGGTTCCGTTAGGATAAACGCGAACACGAGCTACAGAGCTTTTTCTTCTACCGGTACCGTAGAAGTAAGGGTTAGAATCATACATGGTTTACGTCCTCCTTCCGAATCATTTTACCCAAGCTTCGGGAGCCTGAGCCTGATGTTTGTGGTTTGCGCCAACATAGATGTGGCAACGGGTAAGGCTTTTTGCGCCAACGCTGTTGTGGGGAAGCATGCCTTTAACAGCAAGTTTCAT
>JAZTXW010000119.1:0-1897 GCA_045636625.1 Oscillospiraceae bacterium | reverse complement strand
ATCGCAACTCCTAACTACGATGGCGAAGGCATGCCTCATTTCGCAGGTTGGCCCGGCTTTGAATACAACTATGACGAAAACCACGACGCAGTTGTTGAAAGCACCCTCGGTTATGATGATGACAGCTTCCTTGCAGCAATCAACGGTTGGCAGTCCAAACGTGAACGCGGCGACGGTTACAAAATGGGCAGCGGCACCTGGTCTTCCGAAGCTGACAAATTCGAAGAAATCTTCGTTGGCATGACCATTGAAGAAGTTGAAGAATGGTTCGCAAAATACTGCTCTGACCTTAACGGCAGACCTCTTAAAGAACCCGGCGAAAACACCAAAGACGAAGACAGAGCTAAATTTGAAGCTCTTACCGACGAAGAAAAAGCAATGCTTGTTGACATCACTGCAACCGCAACCATGTCCCTTAACGACGGTCACGGCAATATCCTTGCAGCAATCCGTGATGCAATCGAAGCTTGCAAAAACGTTGATATCACCATCGGCTGATAAACAGCAGATTTATTTTTTGTGATATTCCCAACCAAACAGAAAACGCCCGATTTTTTATGCCGGGCGTTTTTTGTTGCCCTGTTTGATCCATGAATACGCAACAAAAAAACGGATAACCATTTTTAATGGTTATCCGTTTTTATTTGTAAACAATATGATTTATGTTGACTGTTTTCGTGATTTTTGTTATACTGCTCTTGCAATATAGGCAATTTGCATATATTTGTTAACTTTATCAACATTATTTTTGGTTGTTTTAATCAACAATTTTCCTTGTTTAAGGAGGCACAAAATGATTTTAAAAACATCTCTTTACGGTAAAACCTATGAATTCAAAGATGTGAAAGATGTTCTTGCAAAAGCGAACGAACCGAAATCCGGCGACGTTTTTCAAGGCATAGCAGCGGAAACTGCTCTTGAAAGAGTTGCGGCAAAAGTTGTTCTTTCGCATCTTACCGTTGGTGACCTTACAGAAAACCCTGCCATTCCTTATGACAGCGATTTCAGCACAAGAGTAATACTTGACGGACTCAACACTTATTATTACAACAAATTCAAAAACTGGACTCTTGGCGATCTCCGCGAATATCTCATAGATTGGGAAACCGCAGGAAACGATATAAGAATCATCGCTTCCGGTTTTTCTTCAGAAGTTATTGCCGGACTTGCAAAGCTTATGAGCAATATGGACCTTGCCTGCACCAGCAAAAAACTTATTGTTACAACAAGAGCAAACACCGAAGTCGGCCGTCCTGAGATCCTTCCTTTCAGAAGCCAGCCCAACCACCCCACCGATGACATCGACGGAATTATGATTTCCGTACTTGAAGGTATTGCTTACGGCTGCGGCGATGCAATGATCGGTGTAAACCCCGTTGAAGATAACGTTGACAACACCAGCAGAATTGCTTATGCGCTTTATGACTTTATGGAAAAATGGGAATGCCCGACCCAGTCCTCGGTTCTCTCCCATATCACTACTCAGATGCAGGCGGTTGAGCAGGGCGCTCCGCTTTCCCTTTTCTTCCAAAGTATCGCAGGCAGCGAACCTGCTCTTAAAGCTTTCGGCGTAACCAAAGAAATGCTTGATGAAGCAAACGATATGATCCACCATATGGGTATTGCCTATGGTCCTAACCTTATGTATTTTGAAACCGGACAAGGTTCCGAAATGTCTATTGATGCGGACTGCGGTGTTGATGAAATGACCCTTGAGGCAAGAACTTACGGATTCGGTCGCCGCTATGCTCCTTTTTGCGTAAACAACGTAAGCGGATTTATCGGACCGGAAACCATTTATGACGGCAGAGAAGCTCTTCGTGCTCACCTTGAAGACCAGTTTATGGGTAAGATGAGCGGCCTTCCCATGGGCAGCGGATGCGCTTATACGAACCAC
>JAZTXW010000118.1:0-20733 GCA_045636625.1 Oscillospiraceae bacterium | reverse complement strand
TATTCTGATAATTGGAGCCGCCGTTATTTTAACAGGATTGTATTAATAAAAAATCCCGTGCTCAATTGAGCACGAGATTTTTTTAATATAATAAACCCCCGGACAATAATCCGGGGGTTTATTATATCAGATTTCAGATTTGATTTTGCTGAGCAATTTTTCAACTTTTTCTGCAAGTTCTTTAAGAGAACCGTCTTTAAAAGGAGAAGGAATTTCAGCTTCTTCAAGAAGAAGATCGTAATACTGTTCGCCGCCTTGTTTCATAAGACGGATATAACGGGCAAATGCATCATCATAATCTTCAAGAGAAGCAAGAAGGAAACCGAAGGCTGCAGTCTGTGCAAGGCAATAGTCGATGTAATAGAAAGGAGATTCGTAAATATGCATCTGATACTGCCAACGGCGTCCATCTTCAAGGAAAGGAACGCCTTCAAGATTGATATGAGGAAGGAATTCCGCACAAAGCTTTTTCCATGTTTCGTTTCTTTCAGCAGGAGTCATTTCGGGATTCTCGTAAACGATATGCTGGAAATAGTCAACGATTGTTCCATAGGGGATGAAAGAAAGAGCGCCAAGAGCATGCATATATTTATATTTGGTTGCGTTTTCTCCGAAGAATTTTTCAATATATTTCCATGCGAAGAACTCCATACTCATGGAGTGAGTTTCTGCGGTTTCCATACCGCCGCAGCCGATTTCAAGAGCAAACTTATTGTCTGCAATGAGGAAAGCGTTGAAAGCGTGTCCTGCTTCGTGAGTCATAACATCAACGTCATCGGCGGAGCCGTTGAAGTTTGCAAGAATAAACGGCTGTTTATATTTGGCAATTTCGGTACAATAGCCGCCGCCCCATTTGTTTTTGCGGGATTCAACGTCAAATGCGTCATTTTCAAGCATGAGATCAATGAAATCTGCGGATTCATTGCTCATTGCATGATACATTTCTTTTGCGGCATTGAAAATATCTTCTTTGTTGCCGGAAGGTCTCGGGTCACCGCCGGGAATGATAACATCGTTATCATAGATCATGTATTTATCGATTCCAAGATCCTTTGCGTTTTCGCTGCGCAATTTTGCAACTACTGGAACAATGGATTCGAGAACGTTTTTACGGAATGTTTCGACGTCGTTTTTATCATAGCAAACACGTTCCATACGGTAATAACCGAGTTCAACAAAGTTTTTATAACCAAGTTTCTGTGCCATCTTGGTACGGACTTTAACAAGGCGGTCATAAATATCATCGAGTTGATCGGCATAACCGTTCATAACAGTTCCAAGAACAGTATATGCTTCTTTTCTGGTTTCGCGGTCATCGGATTTGAAATAACCGGCAAGAGCGGCACGGCTGAGTTTTTCTCCGCGGAATTCAAATTCCATTCCAGCCATAAGTTTTGAATATTCGGAAACGATTTTGTTTTCTTCTATCATGTCCTCGATAATTTCGGGGGACATGGCTTTTGCCTGAACTTCCATATGTTTGAAATAAACAGGGGAAAGTTTTTCTTCAAGTTCAGCTCTGAAAGGAGAATTAAGAAGAGCATCGTTATACATATTCATGAGATTTCCAACCTGGGGACCGATCTCATCAAAATAGTCGTTTTCTTTTACATAAAATTCGTCGGCTGTATTGCAGCTGTATCTGATGTAGGAAAGATTCATAGCGGTGGAATATCTGATGACGAGTTCACGGAATTTTTCGCGCCATTCAAGAACTTCATCGGTATTTTTTGCGTTTTTTACACCGTCAATAACTTCAAGGGCATCTTTGCTGAATTCTTCAAGAGGAATATGCTCATAAGGCATTTCGCTTACTTTCATTATTTCAACTCCTTTTTCATTTATAAAACGATTATACACCTTTATATTTATAAAAACAATATTGAAGAAAGAAAGTAATATGTGGGACATGCAAAAAATCGATTTGCATTAATATAAATATTAAAATGAGGTGATTATATGGATTTTTTGGTTTTTGCTGGAGTGATTTCCGGAATAATATTATTTGCTTTACATGTTACTGTGTCAAATTCATTTCCAAAACCTCTTGCATCGGAAGAAGAAAGAAAATATTTTTCGGAAATGAAAAAAGGAAGCACCGAAGCAAGGAATAAACTTATTGAGCATAATCTGAGACTTGTTGCACACATTATAAAAAAATATTACAGTAATTCAATTGAGCAGGATGATTTGGTTTCCATCGGAACAATAGGTCTTATAAAAGCTGTTTCAACTTTTGATTATGAAAAAGGAACAAAATTTGCTACATATGCTGCAAGATGTATTGAAAACGAAATACTTATGTATTTCAGAAATAAAAAGAAATTTTCACAGGATGTTTCTTTTTCCGAGCCAATTGACTGTGATAAGGATGGAAATGCAATTTCTATAATTGACATAATGGCAGAAGACAATAATATTTCAGAAGATATAGAAAATAAAATTGAGGCGGAAAAACTTTATAACATAATAGAAAATTTTCTTTTACCAAGAGAAAAAGAGATTATTGTTTTAAGATATGGTTTATACGGAAAACCGGCTTTTACCCAGAGGGAAGTTGCGGAAAAACTTGGGATATCGCGTTCATACGTAAGCAGAATTGAGAAAAAGGCTCTTGAAATACTTCGTGAAAAAATTGAAAAATAGGAGGATTTCTATGAAAATAAACAATTTATTGGAAAAAACTGAAATTCCTCCGGGTTTGATAAAAGGATATAATATCGAGATATATTCAGGTAAAGAAGCAGTTTTAAACGGAAATACCGAAATTATAGATCTAAGTGAAAATACAGTCGTGATCAGAGTTAATGAACATAAAATAGCATTTTTGGGGAAAAATATCAGAATTTCGTGTTATACAAACGATTGTATAAAAATAAATGGATTATTTGATACAATTTCGTTTGAGCAAGGAGGAAAAATATGAAAAATAAACCGAAAAATATTTTTCCTGGAAAAGTTAAATTTTACGCAGAAGGAGCGGATATTGAAGGATTTGTTACTTTTTGTACAAAAAACGGGATTGAAATAGCAAATCCGATAAAAAAAGGATATGTTCTGTACGGAACCGTTTCTGCGGAAAATTATAATAAACTCAGAAAGCCCGCAATAATGTTTGGAATCAAAATTAAAATTCATAAAAAGCAAGGCTTGACATTTCTTTTAAAAAGAAACCGTAATCAAACAGGATTTTTGGCAGGTGTGGGTTTTGTAATTTTGTTTACAATAATAATGAATTTTTTTATTTGGGAAATAAACGTCGTCGGTAACGAGAAAATAAAAAAAGAAGAAATAATGAAATCTGTAGAAACAGCAGGTCTTAAAGTCGGAACTTTATCCAAGAAACATTTTACGCAGGATATAGAATGGTTTGTTTTAAGAGAAAATGAAGGACTTGCCTCTGTTGAAATCAATATCCAGGGTTCCAAAGCTACAATAATTGTTAACGAAAGAAATGAGGAGGAAAAATTCAAATCCGATGATGATGTTCCGATAAATATTGTTGCATCAAAATACGGAATTATACGAAGTATTGATGTTTTTGACGGACAAAAAACAGTAAATCCGGGAGATGCAGTGAACAAAGGCGATCTTTTGGTAAGTGCGGTATATGAAGACAGGCACAATAAACTCACATTAAAGCACGCGAGAGCAAAGGTTATTGCGGAAACGTATTTCGAAACGGAAATAATTTTTAAATTAAAACAGACCACTGAAGAAAAAGGAAAATATATAGGAAAAATAAGCGAACTGACTTTTTTAGGCTATAATATAAAATTAGGGAAAAAACCGGATAAAACGCGCGTTTACAGCGAAGAAAAAAGTAATGATTTTTATTTTTTCAATATAAAACTCCCCATAAATATAAAAAATATTAAGTTTTACGATGTAAAGCAGAATCACATTACATATGATTTAAAAGAAGGAAAAGCAAACGCTTACTCCGTTCTTGAAAAATTTGAGAGTGAAAACATGTCCGATATGGATATAATATCAAGGAGAACCAACGAAACGGCGACAGACGACGAATATATAATAAATGCGGAATATATCGTGCTGATGGATATTGCAAAGGAAGAACCGATACTTTCAGATATACCATGGAAAAACAGCGACGATATGAGTTAAATAAAAAATATTGTGCTACGGAAAAATTTATGATAAAATAAAATTGCAAAATTGAAAGGAGGCGATCTCATTGCCTGAAATCCAGATGCCTTTAATATGGCTTATAATAGCCGTTGTGCTTGGTGTTATTGAAGCAGTTACGGTTTCTCTTATAAGTGTATGGTTTGCGGTAGGTGCTCTTGCGGCGATTTTACCGGCTTATTTCGGAGTTCCGCTTTGGGGACAGGTATTGGTTTTTCTTGCTGTTTCCGCTGTTGCGTTTGCTTTTACCAAAAGATTTTTTAAAGATGTTGTAAAAGTTAAAAAGCAGCCAACCAATTCAGACAGTCTTATCGGAACAGATGGAATCGTCACCGCTGAAATTAATAATCTTGCCGGAGAAGGAAAAGTTTATATTTCCGGACTTACATGGAGCGCAAAATCCAAAAACGGCGAAAAAATTTCAGAAGGGGAAGTTGTAACCGTAAATAAAATCGAAGGCGCAAAACTCATTGTTGAAATTAAAAAAATTGAAAAAACAAATGAAAAATAAAAGGAGGTTATTTTATGCCGTTTGAATTTACCGGACTTGTTATAGGACTTGGACTTGTTCTTATTGTTCTTATTATTCTTGCTCTTAATATAAAAATCGTACCGCAGGCAACAGTTTTTGTAATTGAACGACTCGGAACTTATTACGCCACATGGGAAACCGGTCTTCATTTCAAAATTCCTTTCTTTGACAGAATCGCAAAAAGAGTTTCCATCAAAGAGCAGGTTGTCGATTTCAAACCGCAGCCTGTTATCACGAAAGATAACGTAACCATGCAGATCGATACCGTTGTATTCTATCAGATTACCGACGCAAAGCTTTTCAGCTACGGTGTTGAAAGACCTCTTTCCGCAATCGAAAATCTTACAGCAACAACGCTCCGTAACATCATAGGCGAGCTTGAACTCGACAGCACTCTTACAAGCCGTGACGTTATCAACGTAAAAATCACTTCCATTCTTGATACCGCAACCGATAAATGGGGCATAAAAGTAAACCGTGTTGAACTTAAAAACATTATCCCGCCGCGCGAAATTCAGGATGCAATGGAAAAACAGATGAAAGCGGAACGTGAGCGCCGCGAAACTCTTCTTCGTGCGGAAGGCGAAAAGAAATCCGCAATCCTCATTGCCGAAGGTGAAAAAGAATCCGCCATTCTTCGCGCAGAGGCAGTTAAAGAAGCAAAAATCCGTGAAGCACAAGGCGAAGCAGAGGCGATTCTTGTTGTTCAGAAAGCGCTTGCGGATTCCATTACTCTTCTTAACGAAGCAAATCCCACTCCGGCGGTACTTACTCTCAAAAGCTACGAGGCTTTTGAAAAAGCAGCCGACGGAAAAGCAACAAAAATCATCGTTCCGAGCGAGATCCAGTCACTTGCAAGTCTTGTTTCTTCCGTAAAGGAAGTTGCTGTTGACTCTGACGTAAATAAGTGATATTATGTTTAAAACTGCATAAAGGAGATACAGGGGTGCTTTCGGGCTGAGACGGCATTTTTGCCGAACCCTTTACCTGATCCGGATAATACCGGCGGAGGGAGTGTCGAAAAGCGTTATTGGCTTTGTTTTCATGGTCGCTGCGGCAAATTCCCTTGCTGCAGCGATTTTTTATTTTAAGGAGTGAAAACAAAACATGGAAAACAGAAATCAGAAAACATCGAGACTCGTATTCAGCGCAGTTATGATTGCGGTTGGAACAGTTTTAAGTATGCTGAAAATCGATTTTGTAATGGGCGGAGGATTAACGATCTGTGCGATGCTTCCGCTTATTATGGTATCATTCAGGTATGGAACAAAATGGGGCGTTTTTACTGCATTCGTATTCAGTTTGCTTCAGTGTTTATTAGGTCTTGACAATGTTCAGTATGCTACATCGGCAGTAATGGCGATAGCCATAGTCCTTTTTGATTACATTATTGCTTATACTGTAATCGGCTTTTCCGGAATTTTTAAAAACAGAGCGAAGAATTTTAAATCTGCCATTATAAGCGGCATTGCGTTAACTTTTTTGGCAAGATTTCTTTGCCATTTCATAACCGGATGGCTTATCTGGGATGCGCTTTGGCCGAACGAATTCGGAATGGCCGCGCCGTTTTATTCTTTTTGCTACAACGGTTCATATATGCTTGCAGAGGCAATAATTTCTTCCGTTGCCGGAATATTAATATTCAATAAAAGGGCAGATTTCTTTCAGTAAATCCAAATATTTTTAAAAGGCGGATATCAAATATCCGCCTTTTTTCTTGAACAAAAACACGCTTTATGTTATTATATAATAAATATAGCTTTATGATAGGGAAGTGTGTATTTTGGCAGAACTTTCGCCGATGATGAAACAGTATTTTGAGATAAAAGAGAATAACAAAGACGCCATACTGTTTTTCCGTCTCGGTGACTTTTACGAGATGTTCTTTGATGACGCCAAAATTGCTTCAAAAGAACTTGAACTTACCCTTACCGGAAGAGATTGCGGCCAGGAAGAGCGTGCACCTATGTGCGGAATTCCTTATCACAGCTATGAAGCTTACGTTGCGCGCCTTATAAAAAAAGGCTATAAGGTAGCAATATGTGAACAGATGGAAGACCCTGCAACAGCAAAAGGAATCGTAAAACGCGGCGTTATTCGTGTTATAACCCCGGGAACTGTTGTTGAAAACGCAATGCTTGAGGAAAGCGCTAATAACTATATTGCAAGCATTTTTATTGAGGGAAATTCTTTCGGAATCTGTTTCTGCGATGTCACTACCGGTGAACTTAAATGTACAAGCGCGGTTAATATAAAAGAACTTGATAACAGAATAATCGAAGAAATCAGCAGATATAAACCTTGCGAAATTCTTTTTAATGATAATTTCCTTGATTGCCGTGAAGCGGGTTATTTTATCAAGGAACGTATAAACTGCCTGGGTGAACAAATAGACGATTCGGAATATGATAAAAAACTTGTTGAAAAGACAATTTATGATCATTTCGGAAAACATAGTCCCAACGAACTTGGCTTTGAAAATATTCTTCAGGAAAACTGCGTTTCGGCACTTTTGAGATATCTTTACGAAACTCAGAAAAACGGAGTAAGCAGAATTTCTTCCGTTAATTTTTATGATGAAAAAGCTTTTATGAAGCTTGATCTTTCGGCAAGGCGTAACCTTGAACTTACAGAAACCATGCGCGGAAGAGAAAAAAGAGGAACTCTTCTTTGGGTCCTTGATAAAACAAGTACCGCAATGGGAAGAAGACTTCTTCGTTCTTACATTGACAGACCGCTTCTTGATCCTGCAAAAATCGACAAACGTCTTTATGCGGTTGAAGCTTTTGTGAATGATCCGATGCTTTGTGAAGATATTGCGGAGGAACTTTCCGGAGTTTATGACCTTGAACGAACAATGACAAGAATTATTTTCGGAAACGCAACTCCAAAAGAATATAAAACTCTTGCCTCAAGCATAGGTAAACTCCCGAAAATCAAAGGCATTTTAAGTGGAATTTGTTCTCCTCTTCTTGCGGAACTTCGTGATAATATTGATCTTCTTGAAGATATTAAAAATCTTATAGACAGCGCAATAATTGAAGATCCGCCCGTAACCCTTAAAGACGGAGGGGTTATTGCAAACGGTTTCAATTCCGATCTTGATGAACTGCGTGATATTGCAACAAATATTACCGGAAAGATTACTGCTATTGAAACAACCGAAAAGGAACGAACCGGAATTCCAAAAATGAAAATCGGTTATAACCATGTTTTCGGATATTATATTGAAGTTTCAAAATCTTATGTTGATCTTGTTCCGCAGGAATATATAAGAAAGCAGACTCTTGCAA
Source organism: Oscillospiraceae bacterium (assembly GCA_045636625.1). Lineage (GTDB taxonomy): Bacteria > Bacillota > Clostridia > Oscillospirales > Ruminococcaceae > UMGS1668. The sequence goes on along the minus strand of JAZTXW010000118.1, from coordinate 12,759 downwards.
ACGGTGAAAGATATATAACTCCTGAACTTAAGGAACTTGAGGAAAAAGTTCTCGGTGCTCATGATAAAATACTTGCGCTTGAAGCAAAACTTTTTGAAAACGTCCGTGCTCAGATCAGTGCTCAGATTGAAAGAGTTCAGGCAACGGCAAACGCCGTTGCCGCAATCGACGTTCTGCAATCCTTTGCTGCGGTATCTATCCGCAATAATTACTGCAGACCGGCAGTCGATCTTGGGGATATAATAGAAATCAGGGAAGGACGTCACCCGGTTGTTGAGCAGATGCTCCGAGGAGCACCTTTTGTTCCCAACGATGTTCTTCTTGATAACCGTGAAAATCAGATTGCGGTCATTACAGGCCCCAATATGGCCGGTAAATCGACATATATGCGTCAGATTGCTCTTATCACTATAATGGCGCAAATCGGCTGTTTTGTTCCCGCAAAACATGCCAGGGTCGGTATTGTTGACGGAGTTTATACCAGAGTAGGCGCTTCCGACGATCTTTCCGCCGGACAGTCAACATTTATGGTTGAAATGAGCGAGGTTGCGGAAATCCTTAAAAACGCAACCGGTAAAAGTTTGCTCATTCTTGATGAAATCGGACGAGGCACAAGTACTTTTGACGGAATGAGTATTGCTCATGCGGTTCTTGAGCATATTGCGGACAGAAAAAAACTCGGAGCAAAAACTCTTTTTGCAACCCATTATCATGAACTTACAGATCTTGAAAACGCGTATCCTAATATTCGCAACTATAATGTTGCCGTAAAAAAACGTGGCGAGGATATCACTTTCCTCAGAAGAATCATAAGCGGAGGCGCGGACGATTCTTACGGTATTGAAGTTGCAAAATTGGCAGGAATACCAAACAGCGTTGTAAAGCGCGCAAGAGAAATTCTTTCAGCACTTGAAGAAGGAAAAGAAGTTGAAAAAATTTCCCGTATGCAGCAAAATGACGACATTATGGGTCAGACAAATCTTTTTGCTTCCGTAACAAGTGATGCGGAAAGAATTATCCGTCAAACGGATGTGGAAACTCTTACACCCATTGAAGCGCTTAATCTTCTTTATGAACTTAAGAGTATTGTAAAATAAATTTTGTGTGGTGAAAAAATGCCTAAAATCAATCTTCTTGATAAACATATTTCCGAACTTATCGCCGCAGGCGAGGTTGTTGACAGACCCTGTTCCGTCATCAAAGAACTTGTTGAAAACTCAATAGACGCAGGTGCTGACAATATTACCGTTGAAATTCAGAACGGCGGAAACACTTTTATGCGTGTTACCGATAACGGATGCGGTATTGAACCTGAGGATCTTCCTAAGGCATTCTTGCGCCATGCTACCAGTAAAATCCATGAAGAATGGGATCTTGAACGAATCATGACCTTCGGTTTCCGCGGCGAAGCGCTTGCGTCTGTCGCGGCGGTTTCTCATGTTGAAATTATAACCAGAACAGCGAATTCTTCCGCGGGTTACTGCTGCGAAGCTACCGATGAAGGGATCAGCGAAATTGAAGAAGTTGGCTGTCCCGAAGGAACAACAATAATCGTCAGAGATTTGTTCTATAATACTCCTGCAAGGCAGAAATTCTTGAAAAAAGACGTTGCCGAGGCAAACGCAATTGCTCAGGTTATGGATAAAATGGCTCTTTCGTATCCGGAAGTAAAGTTCCGTTTTATTCGCGACGGAGAAACGAAACTTGTAACATACGGAAACGGAGATATGCTTGCTGTAATTTCGGCAGTATACGGAAGAGAATTTGCTAAAGAAACCATAGAAGTAAATTATACCCCGGTTGGACGCGATAAAATAAAACTTACAGGTTATATCACAAAACCGAGCGCTTCAAAACCAAGCAGATCGTTCCAGAATTTTTTTGTTAACAGAAGATTTGTGAAAACAAGAACCGCAATGGCGGCACTTGAAGAAGCGTTTAAAGGTTCTTCCATGATCGGAAAGTTCCCGGGATGTGTGCTTAATATCGAGATTCCTCCGGAAACGGTTGACGTAAACGTTCATCCTGCTAAAACCGAAGTACGCTTTGTAAGTGAAAAAGAAGTATTCGATCTTGTTTATTACGGAGTAAAATCCGCACTCAACCAAAGGGATATTTCCGCGGTTCTCGAAGAATCGAAAAAGGTAAACAAAGCTTTTTGGGAGGATATCAAGGACAGCCAGGAAAAAGAACATTTTGAAAATGTTGTTGTCCAGACCACACTTTCCCAACAGCCCAAAACAGACTTCATTCCGAGAACGTATAAAGATGTCACATACAATATTGTTGAAAATGATAATATTTCAGCAAGAAACAGCGATAATCTTACATCGTACCGTATAGACGGCGATATAACTCATACGGCACAATACAAACTTCGTCAGGCGGCGGATAAGGCAGCAGAAGAAGGTGCGGAACTTCCTAAAGAATTTATTGAAGGCATGGAGATAATGAAAAAAATAGGTGCTCCTGTTCCTGAAATTCCTCGCAACCTTGAAACAGATCCGCTTCCTTTTGGAAACTTAAAATATGTCGGGGAAGTTTTTAAAACATATATCCTTCTTGAATCAGAGGATGAACTTGTTTTTGTTGATAAACATGCCGCGCACGAAAGGATCCTTTATAAAAATCTCAGGAATGGAATCAATGCTTTTGATTGCCAGACTCTTATAGCACCTATAACCTGCAAACTCAGCGACGAGCAATGTCAGGCTGTTCTTGAAAATCCCGAAGAGATGGAAAAGTTTGGTTTTATTATTGATGATTTCGGAAGGGGAACGGTTCTTGTAAGGTCGCTTCCGTTCTGGATAAAAGCAAAGGAAGCAGAAAGCATAATCGGCGAAATAGCCGATTCAATAGCTGCCTGCAAACATGATTTGACTCCGGAAAAATTGGACAGACTTTATGCCAGCATTTCCTGCAGGGCGGCAATAAAGGCCAACGACAAAAACTCTAAACTGGAACTTGAAACGATAGTGAACTATCTTCTCAACGATCCGGAAATAAAATACTGTCCCCACGGAAGACCTGTTTCCACAACTATCAGTAAAAATAAGCTCGAGCGCATGTTCGGGCGTCAGCAATAAAAGTGAAGATTTATGGATAAAAAAATACCAATAATAGCTGTAATCGGGCCAACCGCTTCCGGAAAAACCGGCCTTGCAGTAAAAATAGCCGAACATTTCGGAGGAGAAGTGGTTTCTGCGGACTCAATGCAGATATATTCCGAACTTTCCATAGGAACAGCCAAACCTTCCGAAGAAGAAATGTGCGGAATAAAACACCACCTTGTCGGACATAAAAGCATCGATGAAGAGTATTCTGTAGTTGATTACGTTGAAGAAGCAAAAAATGTTATTGCCGATATATTCAAACGGGGAAAAATTCCTGTTTTATGCGGCGGAACAGGGCTTTATGTGGATTCTCTTTTGTCAAATACGGAATTTTCGGAAATCAGAAGCGACAAAAATGTTCGCGACAAACTTTTTGAATTCGCAGCTGAATTCGGAAATGAGGCTCTTTTTAACAGACTTAAAGAGATCGACCCTGAAACCGCTGATAAAACTCACGCAAATAACTTAATAAGGGTTGTTCGTGCAATAGAAGTTTTTGAGGTAACGGGAAAGACTATGTCCGAGCATCAGAAAGATTCCCATCCCAATCCGAGCATATATGAAGTTTGCTATATTGGAACAAATTTTGCCGACAGGGATAAACTTTATGCAAGGATTGAGCAGAGAATTGATGAGATGCTCACAGAAGGCGTGGAAGAAGAGGCAAGATTTCTTTTTGAGCATCCCGGGACATGCACTGCTGCACAGGCAATTGGATACAAGGAGTTTTATCCGTATTTCAAAGGTGAAATGAGCATGGATGAAGCTGTTTCTGTGCTCAAAAAAGAAACAAGGCATTACGCCAAACGCCAGCTTACATGGTTTCGGAGAAATGAAAAAATAAATTGGCTTAACCGGGATGAATTTATTTCCATGGATGAGCTTTATTCCGCTGCATTTAAAATAATTGAAGAATTTCTGGAGAAAAAATGAAAATCAATATTCTGAAAATATTTGCCGTTCTGCTTTCGCTTTTTCTTATTGCATACGCAGGTTTTCAGGCATACACATTTTTCTACAATCCATATAATACCGAAATAGCGGTAACATATTCGGTAAACGAAGCTCTCAGAGTAAACGGAATCGTTGTGCGAAGCGAAACTGTTATTGCTGATCAATACGGAGGAAGCGTAAGTTATATCCACGAGGACGCCGCAAGAGTTTTAAAAAACAAACCGGTTGCGTATGCTCATGCATCTGCGGATACTGTTGAAAAAATGGAAAGAGCGGATGCGCTGAAAAAAGAAATAGATCTTCTTGATGAAGCGGCAAACGGCGTTTCTCAGCTTTACGGCTCTTCGGAATTCATAAATGACCAGATAGGAAATTCTGTTCTTGCATATTCTGATGCTGTTTCCGGCGGAAATTATTCTTCTTTCGGAAATATAAAAGATTCGTTGCTTTTATCGATCAATAAGAAAGCTTCAATAACCGGTGAACCCAATAAATTTGATGAACGCCTTGCTCTTTTGAAAGCTGAATATGACGAACTTCAGAACGAGATCAATTCCGACGAAGCGAGCACGGTTCTTTCTCCCAAAACCGGATATTTCATTTCTTCAGTCGACGGATTTGAAAATATAATAACCAAAGAAAACCTTTTTGAAAAATCCGTTGCTGAGATTGAAAACATTATTGTTCAGGACGTTGTGACCGTTGAAGAAAAAATCGGAAAAATCGCAGATAACTATAAATGGCTTTATGTTATTTCGATTTCTCCGGAAGAGGCCGAAATGTTTGATATCGGGAAAAAGCTTACGGTTGATTTCGACGGAATAAACGAGAAAATAACCCTTGAGGTTTATGAAAAAATAGAAGATGACACAAGCGAAAACGTCGTTATTGTTTTGCAGGGAGAAACCATGACCGCTCAGTCTGCTTCTCTTCGTCAGGTTGGAGCGGATATCATTTTCAGTACCATTTCAGGGCTGCGTGTTTCTGATGATGCAATTCGTTTTGACAGTAATCAGCAAATGGGTGTTTTTATTCTTGACAGAAGTGAAGTCAAATTCAGAGCAGTGGATATTGTCTATTCCGGAAGCGGATATCATGTTGTAAAATGGAACCAGGGCAATAAAAACTCTTTGCAGCTTTTTGATGAAGTATTTGTGGGAGGAAACGATCTCTATGCCGGAAAAGTTATTGACTGATACGTTTCTTAATGTTCGTGAAACTTTTGAAAAAATAAATGTTGCCGCTGAAAAGGCGGGAAGAAATCCTTCCGAAATCCGTCTTATGGCTGTTACAAAAACCGTTGCGCCGGACAAAGTAAACGAGGCTGTTGACGCAGGGTGCCTTTTGCTTGGAGAAAACAAAGTTCAGGAACTTCTTGAAAAATACGAACAATATGACAAAAGGGCAGAGATCCATTTCATCGGAAGGCTCCAGACAAATAAAGTAAAATATATTGTCGATAAAGTTACAATGATAGAGTCCGTCGATTCGTTGAAGCTTGCTGAAGAAATTGAAAAGCGCTGCGCAAAAATCGATAAAATTATGGACGTTCTTCTTGAGATAAATATTGCAGGCGAAGAAAGCAAATGCGGTTTTTCTCCGGAAGAAATTGTTGCAATTTCTGAAAAAATAAAGGATTTTCCCCATCTGAGACTTCGCGGACTTATGACAATCGGGCGTTTTGGGGCAGAAATTGAAGAAACTCGCCAATATTTTGAAAAAATGCGCCATCTATTAGTTGACATTAGAGCCAAAAACATAGATAATATATATATTAATATATTGTCGATGGGTATGTCCGCTGATTATGAAACAGCAATCTCCGAAGGAGCAACTATTGTAAGAGTAGGACGCGGCCTTTTCGGCGAAAGAAAATATGTTTAAACAAATCGAAAGATTTTTTTACAGGAGGAAATAACAATGGCATTTATGGACAAAGTTAAAGGCATGCTCGGAATTCCGGAGGATGCGGACGAAATGTATGAAGATGAAAATCTTGTAGAAGACGAAGCTTCCGATTCTCTTTCCGAGGAAAGCGATTCTGCAAAAACTTCCATTTTCGGAAAAGCAGTTTCTTCCGATTCCAAACAGAACAAAGTAGTTAACATCCATACCACCACCCAGCTTCAGGTTGTTCTTGTTAAACCCGAACGTTTTGACGATGCAAGACCTGTTGCAGACCACCTCAATTCCAAACACACCGTTGTGCTTAACCTTGAAGCAACCAATAAAGAAGTTTCCAGAAGACTTATCGACTTCCTCAGCGGCGTAGCCTATGCAAACAACGGCCAGATCAAACGCGTTGCAAACAGCACTTATATCATCACTCCCTATAATGTAAACATTATGGGCGATCTTCTTGATGAACTTGAAAGCAGCGGCGTATTCTTTTAAATAAAATTTATAATTCGGAGGTGAATATCTGTGTTGACACCAAATGATATTTCAAGTAAAAAATTTGAAAAATCCGCTTTCGGATATAAACCCGAAGAAGTGGATGCATTCCTTTCCGAAATTATCGGTTCTTATACCGAAATGTATAAAGAAAAAAATGCAGCCGAAGAAAAACTTCTTGTTCTTGCCGAAAAACTTGAAGAATACAGAGCAAATGAAGACAGCCTTAAAACTGTACTTCTCGGAGCACAGAAACTTGGCGAAAACATTGTTCGCGATTCCAAAGCAAAAGCAGAAGTTATGCTTGCAGATGCCGAAAATCAGGTAAAACAGGTATTTTCGGAATCCGAATCCAAAATTATCAAAGAAAAAGAAACTCTTGCAAATCTCCAAAAAGAGACTGCAGATTTCAAAAAACGCCTTTTGGCTATGTACAGACAGCATCTTGAGCTTATAAGCCTTATGCCTGAATCCAATTCCGAACAGCCCGAAGAAGAGGAAGAAATTCAGATCGAAGAAGCAATTCAGGAAGATGTTGTTGAAACAACAGCAGAAGAAATCGATTTTGATGAAGTTTCCATGGCGGAAACCAAAAGAATCGATCTTGATGTAAACGTAGAAGAATAATTGACAGGAGATACAAATCAGAAATGGCCATCGATTACAACGCAACAATGAATCTGCCTAAAACTGATTTTCCCATGCGTGCGGGTCTTCCTCAGCGCGAACCGGAAATGATCAAAAAATGGCAGGACGAAGAACTTTATCAGAAACTTATGGAGAAAAACAAAGAGCTTCCGCTCTATGTTCTTCATGACGGTCCTCCTTACGCAAACGGCGATATCCACATGGGAACCGCTCTTAACAAAGTTCTCAAAGATATTATTGTAAAATATAAAAACATGAGCGGCTTTAAAGCTCCTTATGTACCCGGTTGGGATACCCACGGACTTCCTATCGAGCTTAAAGCAATGAAAAAAGTAGGCGTTGAAAATATTCATTCTGCTGTTGAACTTCGTAAAGTCTGCAAAGAATTTGCAGAATATTATGTTGATGTTCAGAGAAGAGAATTCATGCGTCTCGGTTCCATCGGCGATTACTTCAGACCTTATCTTACTTTCCAGCCCAAACATGAAGCAACCCAGATTCGTGTTTTCGGCGAAATGGCAAAGAAAGACTTTATTTACAAAGGTCTTAAACCTGTTTACTGGTGCCCCGAATGTAAAACCGCTCTTGCGGAAGCAGAGATCGAATACGAAGAAGATACCTGCCATTCCATTTACGTTAAATTCAAAGTTGAAGACGATCAGGGCAAAATTGCTCCTCTCGGAACCGAACTTGATAAAACATATTTCGTAATCTGGACCACCACCACATGGACTCTTCCCGGCAACCTTGCAATCTGCCTTGGTCCCGACTATGAATATGTTGCAGTTAAAGCAAACGGTGAATATTATATCATGGCGAAAGAGCTTGTTGAAAGCGCCATGAAAGCAGCAAAAATCGAAGAATACACCGTTTCTGAAACCAGCGTAAAAGGCAAAGACCTTGAATATATCGTTTACAAACATCCGTTCATTGACAGAACCGGTCTTGTAATTGTCGGCGATCATGTAACTCTTGAATCCGGTACAGGCTGCGTTCATACCGCTCCCGGACATGGTGTTGAAGACTTTGAAGTTTGTGTAAACCATTATCCCGATATTCCGATTATTGTTCCTGTTGACGGAGACGGTAAACTTACCGCTGAAGCAGGTGAGTTCGAAGGTCTTACCACCGATGAAGCAAATAAAGCAATTTATGCTAAACTTGTTGAACTCAACGCACTTTTCACCAGCGAAAAAATAATCCACCAGTATCCTCACTGCTGGAGATGCAAATCTCCTATTATATTCCGCGCAACCGAACAGTGGTTCTGCTCTGTTGACGGATTTAAAGAAGATGCATGCAAAGCTATCGATGGCGTTCAGTGGATTCCCGAATGGGGCGGCGACAGAATCAAAGGCATGGTCAATGACCGTTCCGACTGGTGCATCAGCCGTCAGAGAACCTGGGGTGTTCCGATTCCGATTTTCTACTGCAATGATTGCGGCAAGATCATCATTAATGAAACCACCATTGAAGCTGTTGCATCTCTCTTCGAAAAAGAGGGAAGCGATGCCTGGTTCAAATACAGCGCAAATGAAATTCTCCCTGAAGGATTCAAATGCGAATGCGGCTGCGGAGAATTTACCAAAGATAATAACATTATGGACGTCTGGTTTGACTCCGGTGTTTCCCATGCGGCAGTTTGTGACGAAGAACATGGTCTTGCATGGCCTGCAGACCTTTATCTTGAAGGTGCAGACCAGTATCGCGGCTGGTTCCAGTCCTCTCTTCTTACTTCCGTTGCAGCAAAAGGCAGCTCTCCTTATAAAGCAGTCTGCACCCACGGTTGGGTTGTTGACGGCGAAGGCAAAGCAATGCACAAATCTCTCGGCAACGGCGTAAGCCCCGACGAAGTAACCGAAAAATACGGTGCTGATATTCTAAGAACATGGGTTGCTTCTTCTGACTATCATGCAGATATCAGAATTTCCGGAGATATTCTTAAACAGCTTTCCGATGTTTATCGTAAAATCAGAAATACCGCAAGATTCATTCTTTCCAACCTTAACGATTTTGATCCCGACAAGGATTCCGTTGCAGTTGAAAAACTTGAGGGTATTGATAAATGGGCTCTTGCAAGAATGGATGAGATCCTTGAAAAATGCAAAGCTGCATACGATAAATTTGATTTCCACATAGTATATTCCGGCATTCGTGACTTCTGCACCACTGATCTTTCCAACTTCTATCTTGATATTCTTAAAGACAGACTTTATGTTGAGAAATTTGACAGCGAAAGCAGAAGAGCCGCACAGACCGTTATTTATAACATCCTTCGCGGCATGACCCTTTGCCTTGCACCTATTCTTTCTTTCACCGCTGAAGAAATCTGGGGATATCTTCCCAGAAGTGAAAAAGACGATGCAGGTTCCGTATTCTTCAACCAGATTCCCGAAAAGAGCGGAATTGCTGCTGATGAAGAATTCATGGCCAAATGGGAGAAAATCGACGAACTTCGAGATATTGTCAATAAGGCACTTGAAGAAGCCCGTGCTCAGAAACTTATCGGCAAATCTCTTGAAGCAAAAGTAACCCTCAACTGTGGCAGAGACTGGTATGAATTTGCAAAATCCGCAGAATCCGACCTTGTTTCCGCATTCATTGTTTCCGCTGTTGAAATCGGAACTTCCGAATTTGACGGAGTTGACGTTAAAGTTGAAGTTGCTCCCGGCGAAAAATGCGAACGCTGCTGGACCCACAGCCATACTGTTGGCCAGTGTGCGGATCATCCCACTCTCTGTGCTCGCTGCGCAGAAATTGTAGGATAAAATAATCTATAATACGGGCGGAATCCATTTGCGGTTCTGCCCGTAATTTTTTGGAGGAATAATGTTTCAGCTTATTTCCACTATAGTTGCAGTCGTACTTGTTGCTGTTGATCAGATCGTTAAAAACTGGGCGGCAGAAACACTTACCAAAGGTGACATAACTCTTATAGAAAACGTTTTATACCTTAAATACGCCGAAAATACAGGCGTTGCGTTCAGCATGTTTTCCGACAACAGATGGATACTTGTCGGTGTAACATCACTTATGCTTATTGCTGTTCTTGCTTTTTTCCTTTCCGGAAAAGTAAACGGAAAACTTGAGGTTTTTTCGCTTTCTCTTTTGCTTTCCGGCGGAGTCGGAAACCTTATTGACAGAATAAGTCTTGGTTATGTAATAGACTATATTGATGTCCGTATTATCAATTTTGCAATTTTCAATATCGCCGATATCTGTATCTGCGTTGGTGCATTTTTGCTTTGTGTCGCAGTATATTTTTCCGATAAAAAAGAAAATGAAGAAAAAAAGGCAAAAGAAATAGAATTAAACGAAATCGATAAGGATCTTAATAAAATTTTTGGCGGTGAAAAAGATGAATAAAATCGTTATCACCGTTACAGAAGAAGCAGACGGAACAAGAGCTGATAAATTCCTTGCAGACTCTATCGATCATCTTACTCGTTCCGCTTTGCAAAAACTGATTTCTGCTGGTAATGTTGAAATAGACGGAAAAGCCATTGCCAAAAGCCGCGTGCTCAAAGAAGGGGAAGATCTTTCCGTTTTGATTCCGGACGCTGTTTCCCTTGATGTTGAGGCAGAAAATATACCGCTTGATATTTATTATGAAGACGACGATCTTTTGGTTGTATATAAACCAAAGGGAATGGTAGTTCATCCCGCACCGGGTAATCATAACGGAACGCTTGTCAATGCGCTTTTATGGCATTGCAAAGATAGTTTATCCGGAATAAACGGTGTTCTGCGTCCGGGAATCGTTCACAGAATTGATAAGGATACCAGCGGACTTCTTCTTGTGGCAAAAAACGATTTTGCTCATGTTCATCTTGCGGAACAGATAAAAGAGCATAGTCTTAACAGAATTTATCAGACCATTGTTTACGGTGTTAATATGCCGGACGAAGGTGATGTGGATGCGCCTATCGGAAGAAGTACCAAAGACCGTAAAAAAATGGCAGTAATCGAGGGCGGACGAAGCGCACAGACACATTATTCTGTTGTAAAACGTTATTCCGGATATACCCATGTCCAATGCAAACTTAAAACCGGACGCACGCATCAGATAAGAGTTCATATGGCTTATATTGGCCATCCGGTTGCAGGAGATGCTGTTTACGGTCCTAAAAATGTAATTACACAGCTTTGCGGACAATGTCTTCATGCCGGAACCATAGGTTTTATCCATCCAAGAACCAGAGAATACATGGAATTTACCGCTCCGCTTCCTGAATATTTTACCGAGTTTGAAAGAAAGCTGGTCGAGCTTTAATGATTGAAAGTATTTCCGATATTCTTGTCATAACAGATGTTGATGGAACTCTTCTGCGTGAAAATACAGGGATTTCTGAAGAGAACCTTGAAGCAATAAAAAGATTTGTTGACAAGGGCGGACACTTTACAGTATCCACCGGAAGAGCAATTGATGTTGCGAAACCATTACTTGAAAAAATTCCGATAAATGTTCCTTCCGTACATATAAACGGCGGATATTTTTACGATTGGCAGAAAGAAGAAATTATAGAACCAAACTATATTTCAAGATATGCCCGTTATTCCATAAAAAAAATCGCTGAAAAATTTGATTGCTGTGACTGTCATTTTGCAAGCACAGATTCTGTCAACCTTATGACATCCGGAAAATATCTTAAAAAATATATTCCGGAAAGGGAATTCCACTTTTTTGATGGAAGTTTTGAAGATATCCCTGAAAATGTATATAAATATATAGTTTGCTGCGATCCGGAAAATATGGCTGAGGTAAGAAAGTTTGCCGAAACGGTATGCGGAAAAGATGTTAAAGTTATTCAGTCAAGTCCGTTCTTCCTCGAAATACTTCCTCCGAAAAATTCAAAAGGAAAATCTCTTGAGCATTTATGCGAGATCGTTGGAATTCCGGTTGAAAATTCTGTTGCGGCAGGAGATTATGAAAACGATTCGGAGATGCTTCTTACCGCAGGTATTGGCGCTGCAGTTGAAAACGCCCAGGAAAATCTTAAAGCCATCGCCGATATAATTCTTCCTTCCTGTGAAGAAAACGGAATTGCGCATCTTATTGAGTTTTTGGAGGAAATGTATGAATGAGGAAGATAAACTGAGCAGAAAAATGCTGATATTCATGCTTTCTGCATGCATTGTTCTGCTTTTTGCGGTTGCCTTTTTCTGCATAATAAATTCTCCGAAAACTTTTGTTCCGAGTTTTTCCGCGGCTTCTAAAGAAGAAGCGGAACAGAAAGTTATTGTTCCTGAAACAAATGAAAGTTCTTCCGCAGAAGAAAGTACATCCGAAACAATTTTTCCAATCAATATAAATACTGCAACGTCGGAAGAACTTCAGCTTATTCCGGATATCGGACCGGCTACGGCACAACTTATAATTGATTACAGGGAAGAGAACGGAACGATCGTTGCTTTTCGTGAACTTTTAAGTATTGACGGCATTGGAGAAAAGACGGTAGAGGTGCTTAAAAATTACTGTATAATAAAATAAAAAAATTTCAAAATAATGGTTGACAAATCCAAAATCATGTAGTATAATAACAAAGTCGCTGGACGACAGCGATTTGCCTTTGTAGCTCAGTTGGTAGAGCAGAGGACTGAAAATCCTCGTGTCGTTGGTTCGATTCCGACCGAAGGCACCATTTGCGGG
>JAZTXW010000117.1:0-18727 GCA_045636625.1 Oscillospiraceae bacterium | reverse complement strand
CTTACGAACATCAACATAACCGAAAGAATAAGAGAGATCGCCACCATAAAAGTTCTCGGTTTTTATGATAACGAGGTTTCTCATTATGTCTTCCGTGAAAACATAATCCTTTCGATAATCGGTTCCGGAGCGGGCCTTTTCCTTGGAACATGGCTCCATGCATTTGTAATGGCAACCATTCAGAGCGATGACGTTATGTTCGGAAAAATCATTCCGCTCTGGGCTTTCGCGGCGGCTTTCGCAATGACCGTTTTCTTCGCGCTGATGGTAAACGGAATCATGCATTTCCGTCTTAAAAAGATAAGCATGGTCGAATCGCCTAAATCCATTGAATAAATTAAAATTATTTTTAAAAAAGCGGTTTTATGTCTTTATTTTTCAAAAAAGCCGTGCTATAATATATTCATCTAATTATGTCTGGAGGATGCTAAAATGCTCAGAATTGAAGATTAGATTGAAAACTCTACCGCTATGATCAAAACCGTTGATTACATCGAATCCCAGATTCGTAAAATCAACCCCGATGAAGGCACCGCAGATGCATTCGTTGCAGAAGCAAAAGTTGCTATTGAAAAACTTCGTGAAATCATGAAGGAAGGCAAAATCATCAGATAATCAAAGCGTAAAAAATAAAAATGCCGGCTCTTTGAGCCGGCATTTTTTGTTATGTTCAAAAAACTTTTGTTTTAAATGATAAGGCAGATAAGTCCGCTGCAGCCTTCGTTTATGATACGGCTTATGGTTTCCTGAAGTTTAAGTCTTGCTTCCTGAGGCATTCTGCTGAGCTTTGTATGAAGACCTTCGTTAACAAGTTCATGAAGAGATTTTCCGAAAATATTGGATTCCCAGATTTTTGCCGGGTCACCTTCAAATTCATCAAGAAGATAGCGTACAAGATCCTCGCTCTGTTTTTCGCTTCCGACTATAGGAGCGACCTCGGTTGTGATATCCGCGCGCATTAGATGAATTGAAGGAGCGGAAGCGCGGAGCTTGACTCCGTATTTTCCGCCCTGGCGGACAATTTCAGGTTCCTCAAGGGTAAGCTCATCGATGGAAGGCATGACGATTCCGTAACCTACGGCCTCAACCTGATCAAGAGCACCGCGTATCCGGTCATATTTCCGCTTGATTCCCGCAAGTTCCCTCATGCAGGGCATAAGTCCGCTTTCTCCGTTTATTTCAAGCCCGGTTTCCTCGCTTAAAATTCGGTAGAAAAGTTCCGGATTGATAATAACGGTTATTTCCGCAAGACCCGTGCCAAGGTCGATATTCCGCAAGGAGGCGTTTTTAACATATTCGCATTCGGAAACCGCCGGAAGAATGTTTTTTACGTCGGAAATTTTTTCAACCTTTTCCGCGGCGGAAACAACAGGTTCAACAACAGCTTTGCGAAGCCAATGGTCTTTGCCGAGGGAAACAAGCCAGCCGGGCATATCAACCGCTATTTCCCGGACGGGGAAGGTTCCGAGAACGCCGGAAAGGATGTTGGTGATGTCGCTTTCGGTCATTTTAAGGCAGTTGAGGGCGATTACCGGAACGCCGTATTCCTCTTCCATTTCCGCGGCAATGTTTCGTGCTTCGGAAGAACCGGGATCGGTGCAGTTGAGAATTACGGCGAAGGGTTTGTCGATGGCTTTAAGTTCGGAAATAACCCTTTGTTCCGCGTCGTGATATTCTTCCCTTGGAATATCGCTTATGGAACCGTCGGAAGAAACAACAAGCCCGATGGTGGAATGGTCGTTTATTACCTTTCCTGTGCCGATTTCTGCCGCCATATTGAAAGGGATCTCCTCTTCGAACCACGGGGTGAGCACCATCCTCGGTGCGTTGTTCTCAAAGTATCCGATGGCGGAGGGGACGATATATCCGACACAATCTATAAGCCGGACGCAAAGGCTTGTTTCGTCGCCGATGTTGATTTCCGCCGCTTCCTCCGGAACAAATTTCGGTTCCGTAGTCATGATCGTTTTTCCGGCGGCGGATTGGGGAAGTTCATCGGTTGCCCTTTCGCGCCGGTAATCGTTTTCGATGTTCGGAAGAACAAGAGTTTCCATGAATTTTTTGATAAAGGTGCTTTTTCCGGTACGGACCGGACCGACCACGCCAATGTATATATCTCCGTTTGTTCTTGCGGCAATATCGCGGTAAACGCTGCTGTCTTTCATAAAAATTTCCCTTCCTCGTCTGTTTTTATTTATGTCGTCAAATTTTTATGAAAATTTTTTTAAAAATAGAACAGTTTTATGAATAAATGCTTTTTTTCGGCGAAGAATAAAAGCAAAACAAAAAGGAGGCTTTTTAAAATGGAAGCTAACAGACACATTGGATGTAATGTCAACAACTGCGCATATCATTGCAAGGACTGCAATTGCTGCAGTCTTGATCACATCGAAGTCGGAAGCCACGAAACCAACCCCACCAAGGCCGAATGCACCGACTGCAGATCCTTAAAATACAGAGGATAAAATAAAAAAGGGGCGCAGCTGCGCGCCTTTTTTATTTTTTGAATATTTTTCCGGCAAGATTTATGTCGTTTTGTGTTATACATCCGAAAATTTTAAGCAGGAAGCAATACACAATTATAAAAACGAGCACCGTGAGCACGGTCTCGGAAGCCGTATCGATATTGGGAAAAGGCTTGAGCATTGAACCGGAAACGAATATGCTCAGAATTGCCGAAAAAGAAGGAACAAGCGCCCAGCGGATCATTTTTACTCTGAATCCGGTTACGGAAACAAGCCGCGAAGCGGAAAGAACCATGTTGAAAACTTCACTTATAACGATGGTCGCAAGGTATCCGGCTGTTCCGAAAAGGGGAACAAGGGTATAAACAAGCCCAACACACATTGCGGTGTCGTATACGTTATATCGGACAACCGCCACCTGTTCACCAAGACCTTTGAGTATCCCGTCAACTGCCGAATCAAGATACATAACCGTTACAATGGGCGCAAGAGCGCGTATTGCATTCCCGGCGGAGGGTTCGTTATACAGAAGAACGGCTATTTCATCGGCTTTTGAAATGAGCACCGCGGCGGTTCCGATGGCAAAAATAAGTGTCATCCTAAACACAAAACTCATTATTTTTTCGATTCTTTCGTTCAATTCAAGGGTTTTGCAGCGGGTTATTTCCGGAACGAGCAGGTTGGAAAAACCAAGAAGAAAGGCGCATGGGAACATGAGCACCGGGAGCACCATTCCACCGACGATTCCGTATTCGGAAAGAGCGGTTTCGTTCGACATACCGCTTTTCATAAGGGAAACCGGAACAAGAAGGTGCTTTACGGTGCTCAGGGCGGAACGCAAAACCGCAGAAGCACCCACAGGAAGCGCAATAAGAATAAGGCGCTTCCATATACCGGAAACTTTTGTATTGCTTATGCCGGGGAAAGGGTGCCTTTTCCGGTCGGTCCTGTAAAGGATATAATGCAGGAGAAAAGCAAGTGCTTCCGAAACGGTGCTTCCCAAAGCAACAAGGATACAGGCTTTTTCAAGAGTGTCGGGTTTCAGTACCGAAAAAACAGCAACGGTAAACGCCATCTGAGAAAGCTGCTCGAAAATCTGTGCGGCGGAAGAGGGAAGAACCTTTGTTACCGCGGTGAAATATCCGCTCAGGGCGGCGGAAACACCGACAAACGGAAGCGAAAACGCAAGGATTCGGAAAGGTTCCGCTGCGCGGATATCCCCGACCATTGAAACGGCGGCAAAATTGCTTGTCAGCCAAAGAATGATTCCGCCGGAAACTCCGAAGAAAAGGCTGTATAAAAGGGATTTGCTCATGGCGGAAGAAGCCGCCGCACCGTTTTTTCGGGCGTTTTCTTCCGCAACAAGCCGGGTCGCCGCAAGACCGGAACCGGAACAGGCAAAGGTCACCGCAAAGCGATACACCGCCATCATAAGCGAAAAAAGTCCCATTCCGGTGCTTCCGAGGTTCCTTGTAAGCCAGGCGTTATAAATAACCCCCGCTATTCCGAGGGAGAGGGACGTTGCAGTCAATATCCCAGCGTTCACAGCAAATTTCCGAAGCATTGACAAAACCGCCACCTCCCTTTCGGAATTTATATGCGGCGGAAAACAAAAAAAGACCTTCCGTTAGGGAAGGTCTTTTTTAAACAGCTTTTGTTTTTATTATTTGAGGTATTCGCCGATTTCGTTTGCTGCAAGGATTGCTGCATAAACATCTTCGGGGGTAACTTCAAAGGGCATGTTGCCGACGGTATCTCCGGGAGCACAAACGGTTTCTGCAACAGCCATGATTTCTTCGGGTTTGATTTCGGTAACGTCAAGGTCTGCAAGGGTGGTGGGAAGACCGACTTCCTGGCAAAGAGTTACAACTTCTTCGATTTCTTCTTTGGATGCGTTTTCAAGAACAAGCTGAACAAGAACACCGAAAGCAACTTTTTCGCCGTGATAGAATTTGTGGGTTGCTTCGATTGCGGTAAGTCCGTTGTGAACAGCGTGTGCTGCTGCAAGACCGCCGGATTCAAAACCGATACCGGAAAGGTAGGTGTTTGCTTCGATAATATTTTCTACAGCTTTGGTGCAGACTTTGTTCTGTACTGCGAGATATGCGGCTACGCCGTCTTCAAGAAGGGTTTCGTAGCAGAGTTTTGCAAGAGCAAGAGCGGTTTTGGTGGGTTTTCCGCCAACGCAGTTGCTTGCCTGGCTCTGTGCGCATGCTCTTGCTTCAAAATAGGTTGCAAGAGCGTCGCCGATGCCTGCTGCAAGAAGTCTTGCGGGAGCTTTGGAAACGATATCGGTGTCAACAAGAACGATGTTGGGGTTGCTGGGAAGGAAGAGGTATTTTTCAAAAACGCCTTCGTCGGTATAGATTACGGAAAGAGCGGAGCAGGGAGCATCGGTGGAAGCGATGGTGGGAACGATCACAACGGGTTTTCCGGTGTAATAACCGACTGCTTTTGCGGTGTCGTGGGTTTTGCCGCCGCCGATACCAACAACAACGTCGCCGCCTTTTTCTTTAAGAACTTCGATAACGCGGTTGATTTCGGTCATGGAGCATTCGCCGCCGAATTCAACGGTTTCGATTTTTTTGCCTTCAAGTCCGGATTCGATTGCGGGCATAACAAGGGGTTTTACAAATTTGTCAACAAGAACGAACATGTTTTCGCCGATTGCGCCTGCGTGTTTTGCAAGGTTTGCAAGTTCGCCTCTGCCCTGAATATATCTGGTAGGGCTTCCGATAATTTTTGCCATAATGATATCTCCTTTTTAGTTATGTTTGTTATAGTTATATCATTACGTTAATTTTTTGTCAACAATATTTATGTTTAATAATAAATCGCCCTGCTTTCTGTAATATTTCCCGTTTTTTATACAAAATGTTTTAAAATTTGCGTAAATTTTTAACGATGTTTTGGTGCTGTGTGACATTTTTACACCAACAAGAACGGTTGTTCGATTTTTTTCGCAAAACCTATTGATTTTTGAAAAATGGGTGGTATAATGAAAACACAAAACGAAGAACAGATGTTCGATTTTATCGAACACACCCCATAGATAAACTTGGAAAGGACGTAGTAAAATGGAAAGAACATATGTTTTGAACTTCATCTTTAAAGTAATGGCAGCAGCAGGAATCATCGCATTTTTCGGAGTTGCCGGCGCAAGCGATCTCGGAACTCTTACCGGTGCGGAATTTTTCCTTTACGGCGCAATTTCTTTCCTCATGGCTTCATTCGGAATCTGGGGAGCAATAAACTGCACCAGAGCAATCGAAGCAGTAAAACGCCGCGCAAGACGTGAAAGAGCAAGAATCGCCGCTATCTATACCGCAAATGCCGCATAAAAAGTTATCCCCAAAATTTCCTCATACAACCAAACCGAAAAAACGGACGGAGAAATTTCTCCGTCCGTTTTTTCCTTCTTGACAAAGGCTTTTGTTGCCGTTATAATTGTTCTGTTACAATTTAATAATATAAATTGAGCTTTGATGGGAATAATCAGAAAACGCGCAAGACAGAGAGCCTTTCGCTTGCTGAAAGAAAGGTTTGCAAACGGTTTCTGAAGGCCGCCCCGGAGCTTCCGAAAGAGATTTCGGCGTTTGCCTTGCGTTACAAAGGTTTTTAAAGCGGCCGCATTTGCGGCAATCTGGGTGGTACCACGGAGATGTCTTCGTCCCATAGTCATTTATGGCAGGGATGGAGGCTTTTTTTTATTTTCTGCGGTTTTACCCGATAAAAAACGTTACTTAATTGAAAGGAATGATATACAAATGGAATGGATGGGTGTAAACGACATCCGCGAAAGCTTCCTCAGCTTTTTTGAAAGCAAGGGTCACAAAAGACTCCCCAGCTTTCCTCTTCTCCCGAAAGATGATAAGAGCCTTCTTCTCATCAACTCCGGTATGGCACCGATGAAAAAATGGTTCCTTGGCCAGGAAGAACCCCCTTGCCACAGAGTAACCACCTGCCAGAAGTGCATCCGTACCCCCGACATCGACAACGTAGGTAAAGACGACCGTCACGGAACTTACTTTGAGATGCTCGGAAACTTCTCCTTCGGAAACTATTTCAAAAAAGAAGTTATTCCGTGGGCATGGGAATATTTTACCGAAGTTATCAAACTTCCGAAAGAAAAACTTTATGTCACCGTTTATCAGGACGATGACGAGGCTTATGATATCTGGCACAACGTGATCGGACTTTCCGAAGACCGTATTTTCCGTTTCGGAAAAGAGGACAACTTCTGGGAAATCGGTTCCGGTCCCTGCGGTCCCTGCTCCGAAATCTATTTCGACCGCGGCGTTGAGCACGGATGCGGACACGAAGATTGCACCGTTGGATGCGATTGCGACCGTTTCATCGAAGTATGGAACCTTGTTTTCTCCCAGTTCGACTCTGACGGCGAAGGCAATTATGAAAGAATGGAACACCCGAATATCGACACCGGTATGGGTCTTGAAAGACTTGCATGCGTAATGCAGGGCGTTGATAACCTTTTCGAGGTTGACACCGTTCAGAACATCATGAAAAAAATCGGCGAGATCGCAGGCATCAAATATCACGATGACCCCGTTAAGGACGTTTCTCTCCGTGTAATCACCGACCACGTTCGTTCCACCACCTTCATCATCAGCGACGGCGTTATGCCCGCAAACGAAGGCCGCGGATACGTTCTCAAACGTCTTCTCAGAAGAGCTGCCCGTCACGGCAGACTCCTCGGAATCAACGAACCCTTCATCTACAAAGTAGTTGATACCGTTATCGAAGAAAACCGCGTTGCTTATCCCGAACTTGCAGAGCACGCAGACTACATCAAAAAAGTTATTCTTTCCGAAGAAGAAAGATTCTGCCGCACCATCGACCAGGGCTTCGAACTTCTCAACGATTACGTTGCAAAACTTGAAGAAGCAGGCGAAACCGTTCTTCCCGGCGACGTAGCTTTCAAACTTTACGATACTTACGGATTCCCGCTTGACCTCACTCAGGATATCCTTGAGGACAAAAACATCACCGTTGATGTTGAAGGCTTCACTGTTCTTATGAACGACCAGAAAAAACGTGCACGTGACGCAAGAGCTTCCGCAAACGGCGTTTCCTGGGTTGAAGACAGCCTTGCATCTCTCGGCGACGTAAAAACCAAATTTGTCGGCTATAACAGAATGGATTCCGCTTCCGAAGTTCTTGCAATCCTTAAGGACGGCGAACTTGTTTCCGAACTTGACGAAGGCGATGAAGCTGTTATCATCCTTGATTCCACTCCTTTCTACGCAGAAATGGGCGGTCAGGTCGGCGACAGAGGTACCATCACTTCCGGTCCTTCCATCTTTAACGTAACCGACTGCAAAAAATCTCCTACCGGTCAGTATATGCACATCGGCGTTATGGGTTCTGGCCACATCAAAACCGGTTCCAGCGTCCGCGCAAGACTTACCGAATCCATCAGAAACGCAACCCAGCGTAACCATACCGCATGCCACCTTCTTCAGAAAGCTCTTCGCGAAGTTCTCGGCGATCACGTACATCAGGCAGGTTCCTATGTTGACGAAAACCGCTGCCGTTTCGACTTCAGCCACTTCTCCGCAATGACCGCAGAAGAAATTGCAGAAACCGAAAGAGTTGTTAACGAAATGGTTCTTGCATCCCTTGACGTTGACATTAACGAAATGCCTATCGAAGAAGCAAAGAGCATGGGCGCAATGGCTCTCTTCGGTGAAAAATACGGCGATACCGTTCGTGTAGTAAACGTTTCCGGACGTTCCATCGAATTCTGCGGCGGTACCCACGTTACCAACACCAGCAAAATCGGTCTTTTCAAAATCATCAGCGAATCTTCCGTTGCAGCAGGCGTAAGACGTATCGAAGCAGTAACCGGCACCGGTGTTCTTGATTACATCGAACAGATGAACGGAACTCTTGGCGAAACCGCCGCAAACCTTAAAGTAAACGGCGTAGGCGAAGTTGCACAGAAATCCGCAGCTGTTATGGCTGAGCTCAAAGCAAAAGACAAAGAGATCGAAGAACTCAACAACAAACTTGCACAGATGAGAGTTGAAAGCCTTATCTCTTCCGCAAAAGAAATCTGCGGACTCCGCTTCATCTGCACCAAATTTGAAGGTATCAGCCCCGCAAGCCTCAGAATCATGGGCGACCACATCAAATTCACCGCACAGGATGCTATCGCACTTCTTGCTTCCGTAAACGAAGACAAAGTAAGCGTACTTGTTGTATGCGGACTTAACGCTCTTAAAGAAGGCGCACACGCAGGTAAGATCGTCAAAGAAATCGCTGCAATGGCAGGCGGTTCCGGCGGCGGCAGACCCGACAGCGCAATGGGCGGCGCAAACCCCGAAATGATCGATGAAGCTCTTATTTCCGCAGCAGAGATCGTTGAAACCCTTCTCATCAACAAATAATTGAACCGTATGGGCGGATAATATCCGCCCGTTCGGATATTTTAGAAAGGAGCGTTATCTTTATGGAAGACTGCCTTTTCTGTAAAATCGCCGCGGGAATTATTCCCAGCAGCAAAGTTTATGAAGACGAAAAAGTTCTTGCCTTCAACGACATCGACCCCCAGGCTCCGGTTCATTTCCTTGTTATTCCCAAGGAGCACATCACCGGCGCCGGCGTTATCAACGAGGAAAACAGCGGCATAGTCGCTTACATCTTCGAAGTTATCGCAAACATCGCAAAGGAAAAGGGAATCGAAAGCTACCGCGTTGTCACCAACTATGGTGCTGACGCAGGACAGACCGTTCCCCACCTTCATTTCCACGTTCTTGCCGGAAGAAATCTCGGCTGGCCTCCGGGCTGATTTAAGAAGAAAAAAGCGCACCGCTTTTGCGGTGTGCTTCTTTTTTTCATAAAATTATAATGAAAACAATTACAAATTGTTGAATTTTGTAAAAATAAAACGAATTGTATAAGAGAATCGGAGGAATTATCTGCGGAATCCGAAAAAACGCAGACATAATAAAATAAATTCAGCATAAATTTACATTTTGTTAAATAAAAAAGCCGCAGAATAAACTATAATGTATTTATAGAAAGAAATACCTTCCGAAAGGAGTTTTTTATATGAAAAAGTTTTTAGCGCTGTTCATTTCCGCTGTGCTTGTTTTTGGATTTGCCGCTTGCGGAAAAACCGGACCTGTTCAGAACGAACCGGAAAATACCGGAAACGAAGCTTCGGAAATTTCGGGCAAACCTGCGGAACCTGTTGAACCGGCAGCGGAAGAATTCGGCGAAAGGATAGAAGTTTCTGCGGAAAATTATAAAAATGCGGTGGAAATAGTTCTTGCGGACGAAATAACCGTTGGCGGAAAACCGGTTTCCGAAAGTGATTTTGCGGATGCAGACGGAGAAATAATTTATTACCGCGACATGGAAGAATATCAAAGCGGAAATTCCTACGGTGACGGCGAAAGGGAAGATATGCATACCGAGAAGGAAGCCGCGGAACATACTGTCCTTACCATCAGGAAACCCGGAGAATATTTTATCAGGGGAGAACTTAAGGGTCAGATCGCCGTTGACCTTGGCGAAGATGCAAAGAAAGACCCGGATGCAAAAGTCACTCTCGTTTTCGGCGGCGCGGATATAAACTGTGAAATCGCGCCTGCGGTGATTTTCTATAACGTATATGAATGTGAAACTCTTGGAAAAGAAGCTTCCGCTGAAGTTGATACTTCCGGCGCCGGCGCAGTTGTGGTTGCGGCAGACGGAAGCAGAAACAACATCAGAGGTTCCTATGTGGCAGAAATTTATAAAGATGAACCCGGGGAAAAGAAACTTCATAAATATGACGCCGCCATTTATTCGAAAATGAGCATGAATATCGGATATGGCGAGGAAAACACAGGAATCCTTAATATTGAAGCAAAAAAAGAAGGCGTTGGAACGGAAATGCACCTTTCCGTAAACGGGGGAATAATCAATATCAATTCCGGGGATGACGGAATCAACACCAACCGTGATGAAGTGTCCGTAACCGCGATAAACGGAGGAAAAATAAACGTCAAAGGCGGACTTGGAATTGAGGGCGACGGAATTGATTCCAACGGCTGGCTTCTTATAAACGGCGGAAATCTCTATGCTTCCGGAAACGGAAAAAGCGGTGACGGAGGAATAGATTCCGATATGGGTATCATCATAAACGGCGGAAACGTCGTTGCTTTCGGAAGCAAAAACGATTATGTGGATACTTCATCCGCAAAAGCTTTTGCGATGTTTGGTTTTTCCGCAACGGAAAAAGCCGGAAGCGTTGTTGAATTTGTTGATGAAGCCGGAAATACCGTTAAAGCCGAAAGCGACAGGGAATTCAGAAGCATTGTTCTTTCCGGGGATATGATCGAAGACGGAAAAAACTATAAACTCTATGTCGACGGAATTATGCAGGAATATTCCTCAGACGTTTCCTTGTGGAAACTGATACAGGGAGAAGTTGACAGCGTTGTGAATATTCCAAAGGAAAAACTTGACAGGGACGGAAATTATATCCCGTTTGATGCCAACGGAAAAAAATCTTCCGATAATGTTCCGGAGGAGCTTGATGAATGGCTTGAGGAAGAAAACGATATTCCGGAGGAGATCCGCGTCTGGATCGAATCCATGAAAGACGAACCTAACAAAAAAGAAATGCCCGAACATCCTTCGGGTGAGAAGAACACAGAAAAAATCGGACTCAGTGAAGAGATAAAGGACCATACTGTTTTTGCTCTCAGCAGGGAAACCTGTTTCTATTCCGGAATCTGCGATTCTTTTGAGGCAACCGGAAAAACAAAGGTAAGTTTTACCGTAAACGGTGAGAACAGAATGGAGGATATCTTTGTGGGAGATTCCGCAAAAATAAAATCCATTGTCTGCAGCGAAAAGGTGCAGGATGATGAAATTGTGATAACTCTTGAATATTCCGGAAGAGATGAGAGTAAAACTTGTTTCAGACGATGCGTCCTTTCCGACGGATATGATGCGATCAACGCGCTTTTTGAAGGTCTTCCGAAGGGAGATTACCGTTTTACGGTTTCTGTTTCCGACAAAAACCCGAAATTTACCGGTTTTACCGAATTCAATTTTGATATCGTTGACTGAAAATTCAAAAAAAGAAGCTTTTATTGCTGAAATTGCGATTTGTTTGGCATAAAAGTATTGAAATATATTGTATTAAAAGATATAATATATAATTGTCTTGTTATGCCGAACTGATCGGCAAAAGCTATTTTAAAAGCAAGGATGGTTTATTTATGAGCGAAAAAGAAACCCTTGGCATGACTGAACAGACTCCTGCAAAGGACCTCAGATCTGCCGAAGCAAAAAAGAAAAAAGCAAAATATGCTATGGTAAAAATCATAGTTGTTCTCTGTGCAGTACTTTGCGTTGTGCTCACTGTTTTCGAGCTTGGCGTAACTTACCGCACCATGAAAGCTGTTGAAGTTGACGGAACCGAATATTCCGTTGCCGAATACAACTGGCTTTATACCAACAGCGTTTATGAAATTTACAACAGCTATTATATGACCTATGGCGAAATGGCTTCCTACATCTTCAACCCCAACGGAAACCTCAGCGAAATGGTCTATAATCAGGAAACCGGCGAAACCTGGGCAGATTATGTCAAAGATTACACCGACAAAACCGTTATTGAAATGGATGCTCTTTACAAAGCAGGAAAAGAAGCAGGCCATGTTCTCGGTGAAGAATATTACGAAAGCTGCGACGAAGAATGGAATGCTCTTGAAGCAACCGCAAAATCCTACGGATACAGCGTTTCCGATTACGTTGAAATGAGCTATGGCCGCGGCGTAAACGAAGAAGTTTTCAGAAAGATGTACGAGCAGTATTATTACGCATTCACCTATGCTGAAAGCGTTTCCGACAGCCTTGAAATCACTTCTGAAGAAAAAGACGCTTATTACGAAGAACACAGAGACGAATTTGATACCGTTTCCTACAAATATTACTTCGAAAGCACTTCCGCTTCTGAAGGCGAAGACGCAGAAGCAGTTAAAGCAGAAGCAAAAGCATCCGCAGAAGCTGTTCTTTCCGGTGAAAAAGAAGCTGCATTCATCGATGCAAACTATTCACTCAAAGCTTCCACCAACTCCGTTTATGCAGACTGGGTATTTGACGCAGCAAGAACCGCAGGCGACAAAGAAATGTTTGAAGGCGAAACCGGATATTATGTTGTTGAATTTGTTGGAGCAAACGAAATTCACCACAACATGGTCAACGTAAGACATATCCTTGTAACCCCCAGCGATAACAGCGAGGAAGCAAAAACCGCAGCACGCGAAGAAGCTGAAAAATATCTTGCTGAATGGAAAGAACTTGGCGAAACCGAAGAAAACTTTGCAGAAGCTGCAAAAAAATATTCCGATGATTCCTCCGCTGAATACGGCGGCCTTATCGAAAATATTTACAAAGGCAGAACCGTTGTGGAATTTGAAGAATGGTGCTTCGATTCCGCAAGAAAACCCGGCGATACCGGCATCGTTTATTCCGATTACGGTTATCACGTAATGTACTTCTGCAGCGAAGGCGCTGATTATTACGATTATATCGTTGAAGCAGCAATGAGAAACGAAAACATCAACACCTACCTCGACGGCCTTGTTGAAGGTATTGAAACTTCCGATCTCTTCGGCGTAAAATATGTCGGCAGACATTTTGCCTGATAATAAAGTCTGAATATTTTGGGACGGCTTTAATAAAGCCGTCCCAAATTTTAAAATAAGCCGAAAGGAAAAAACAAAAATGAAAAGATTTATCGCAATTCTTCTTGCTGCAATGATGATTCTTTCTTTTGCGGGCTGTTCCGCAAAGGAATCTCCCGTTGCTCTTAAAGTCGGAAACGTGGAATTCACCGTTGAAGACATGAACTTTATGTATGTCACAAGCTTCAACGAAATATATAACAACCTCTATTATACTTATGCAAACTATGGGGTTGACATAAGCACCATTGTTGATATTACAAAACCGCTTGAGGAACAGATGGTAGATGAAACCACAA
Organism: Oscillospiraceae bacterium; assembly: GCA_045636625.1. Taxonomy (GTDB): domain Bacteria; phylum Bacillota; class Clostridia; order Oscillospirales; family Ruminococcaceae; genus UMGS1668. The sequence goes on along the minus strand of JAZTXW010000117.1, from coordinate 5,254 downwards.
GCTGGCATCAGTATATCCTTGACTATACCTTCAGCACCGTAAAAACTTTTGCAGGAATTTACGAGAAGGCTCTTGAGGCAGATTTTGTTCTTGGCGAAGAATATCAGGCAGACCTTGATACTCTTGAGGAACAGCTTGACGAAGTTGCAGCAAGCTATGGAATGACAAGAGACGAATATCTTGTTAATATGTACGGCGAAAACGTAAGCCTTGAAACCGTCAAAAAAATGACCGAGTTCCGCTATATAACCATGGCGTATGCTCAGCAGTATGAGGCTGAAATCGAGGTTTCCGAAGAGGATATCAACACTTATTACGAAGCAAACAAACTTGGTATCGATACCGTTGATTTCCGTTACTACACTTCTTATTATAAAGAAGCAACTGAAGAAACCACCGAAGAGGTAACCGAAGAAACCGCTGAGGAAACCACCGAAGAAGCAACCGAGGAAACCACCGAGGAAGCTGCTGAAGAGACCGCAGAGGAAGACAAAGCTCTTACCCAGGAAGAAGCAAAAGCTCAGGCAGACGCTCTTGCAGAGGTACATACCGCCGAAGAATTCAATGCTCTTGCTCTTGGATTCACCACCGACGAAAGCCAGAAAAAACTCTTTGATTACGGCGATGCGACCCTTCTTGCGGGTTCCGGATATAACGATACCGGAATCGAAGAAATTTCCGAATGGCTCTTTGATGAAGCAAGACAGCGCGGAGACACCATGGTTTACCATGATGAAGAATATAAGAGCTATCTCACCATTATGTTCGAGGAACGCGTTGACCCCGATTATGATTGCATCGACATCCGCCACATCCTTGTAAAAGCAGAAGCTGACGAAAACAATAACATCAGCGACGAGGAATGGGACAGAGTCAAAGCTGAAGCTGATGAAATTCTTGCCACCTATCTTGCAGGTGAACAGACCGAGGAAGCTTTTATCGAACTTGCAAAAGAACATTCCGCAGACGGCAATGCTGCCCAGGGTGGTATCTATGAAAACGTAAGCAAAGGCCAGATGGTTTCCAACTTCAATGACTGGTGCTTTGATTCCGCAAGAAAAACCGGCGATACCGGAATTGTAATCAGTCCCTACGGTATGCATGTAATGTATTTTGTCGGAATTGGCGACAACTATCTTGAAAGCACCGTAAAACCCGTTCTTGCAAAAGAAAGACTTAACACCTGGGTTGCTGATTGCTCTGTAAACGTTACTGAAGAAAAAACCGAGCATTATGATGAAGTCGGCGGAATCATCGACGATATTGTAAACGCAGCACAGAAAGAAGGCGCAAAAGCCGACAAGGATGATTCCAAAACCGGTGTCATTATTGCAATGCTCATCGTTGTAATCGTTGTATGCCTTGTTGTTATCATTAAAAACGCCGGAAAGAAAAAAGCTGCAGTGGAAGAAACCGCAGAAGAAGATGTTTCCGAAGAAAACGCTTCCGAAGAAACCGTTTCTGAGGAAGAAAGCGAACTTCCTGAAGCAAGCGATGAAGATCTTACCGAAGAGGAACTTCTTGCAGAGGAAGCTTTTGAGGAAAATGTTTCCGAAGAAGCAGAAGAAGTAAACGAAGAGGAAACTTCCGAAGAATAATAACTAAAACAAAAAGCGCGCCCGAAAGGGTGCGCTTTTTTACACGAAAAAAAGCCTGTCCGCAAAGACAGGCTTTTAATTTAATATACATTAAAGGTTTTTCATAAGGAGCCATTCGCCGATGCCTTTTTTAAGAAGATCGGGAACGAGAAGAAGGGGCTTGAAGCCTTTTTTCTGATAAAGAGCCTTTGCTCTGGGGTTAAAGTCGGAAACAGCGATGAATGCTTTGTCGAATCCCATCTGTTTGGAAATTCCAAGGAAGATATCGATAAGCTGGTCGCCGATTCCCTTGCCGCGGAAGCCTTCTTTAACGCCAAGAAGTGCAAGGTAGGGGAGTTCACCGTACATTCCCATCATGTCATATACCATAAGTCCTACGGGTTCGCCTTTTTCGGTTTCTGCAATAATTACGTTTCCGTTTTCAAGGGGACCGTAAACCCATTCGCGAAGGGTGTTGGTATCTTTGAAATAATGATCGTAAAGAGGGCTGTTGTCAAAAATCTTGACGTATTCATCCCATTTTTCGGTGGTGCCTTTAACAAAATTAACTCTGTATTTATAATCCAGCTGAGACATATAAAAATACCTCCAAAAAGACATTTTTCAACACCTAAATTATAGTCCTCATTAAAGGAAATGTCAATGGATAATCAAAACTTTCGGATTTTTAAGGATACGGATAAAATTTTAAAAAAATAAATTTTTTCCTGCAAAATTATGCAAAAACCGACGGATAAAAACCGCGTTCGTCTTATTGCAACTTTATAAATAATATGGTACAATAAAATGGAATAAATATTGAAAAGAGGTGCGGAATTGGCGAAAACGATTCTTGTTGCTTCGGGAAAAGGCGGTGTCGGAAAATCAACCGTTTCCGCGCTTTTGGGCGAAGCTTTTGCATATGAAAAAAGCCGTGTGCTCATAATCGAATTGGATTCCGGACTCAGGAGTCTTGACGTTGCTCTTGGTGTTTCCGAACATATTCTTTTCGATATGGGCGATATAATCCGCGGTTCGTGCAATATAAAGGATGCTGTTCTTAATTGCCCTTTCTGCCCCAATCTTTCGCTTATTGCCGCAGCGGCAAAACCGGTTTTTGTAACGGAAGAAATTATCAGAAAAATAATCGGCGAAGCAGGGATCTTTTTTGATTTTATAATCCTTGACTGTCCTGCCGGAATTGGCGACGAACTTTCCGAAGCGGCAAAATGCGCCGATATGGGCCTTGTTGTAACAACTCCGGATCCTTCAGCCATAAGAGGCGCAAGGGCTACAGGAGCTGTGCTGGCTTCCTGTGGGGTCAAGGAACGCCGCCTTGTGATTGAACGCTGTCCAAGAAAGGCAAAAGACCTTTCTCCTATAAAAAATCTTGATGAGATCATCGACGGATCGGAGCTCCGGCTGATCTCTGTTATATGGGAAGATCCGGATACCAGAAACGCAATGGATTCCGGAGAACCGCTTGATGATACCGGTCTTAACTACGAAAATTTCCGCGCCCTCACAGAAAGGATCCGCGGCAAATATATCCCCCTCGGTTTTAAATAAAAGGAGGTTTGCTTATGAATATTGCAATCATCGCGCAGGACACCAAAAAAGAACTTATGGTGCAGTTTTGCATCGCTTATTGCGGAATCCTCGGAAAGCACAAGCTCTGCTCCACTTCCAGAACCGGAAAACTTGTTGCCGATGCAACAGGGCTTTCAATTTCCCGCTTTCTCAGCGGAAGCCACGGCGGCTGTGAACAGATAGCTTCCAGAATCGCCTGCAACGAGATAGATCTTCTGCTCTTTTTCAGAGATCCGATGAATCAGAACCCGGACGCAGATTATACTACCCTTCTTCGTCTTTGCGACGTTCATAATATTCCGGTTGCAACCAATATAGCAACCGCTGAAGCGCTTATCCATGCTCTTGAGCGCGGCGACCTTGATTGGCGCGAACTGGTTCATTAAGAAAATGGCTTGAATAAGCCGTTTTTAGGATTCAGACTTTTAATTAGACTATTTTTGATTATTATAATCGAAATTATATAAGAGGTATTTTTTATGGCTATTCTTACTAAAGCGCCCAGAGGAACACAGGATGTTCTTCCGGAACAGAGCGCAAAATGGCAGCATGTTGAAAAAACTGCCATGAAGGTTGCTGAACTTTTCGGCTTTAAAGAAATTCGTTTCCCAACCTTTGAACACACCGAACTTTTTGCAAGAGGCGTTGGCGATTCCACCGACGTTGTACAAAAAGAGATGTACACCTTCCTCGACAAAGGCGAACGTTCAATAACTCTTCGCCCGGAAGGAACTGCGGGATGCATGCGCACCCTTATCGAACACGGACTTTTAAACGGCGCCCTTCCGGTAAAGGCAAGCTATCTTACAAGCTGCTTCCGTTATGAAAAACCCCAGGCAGGACGTCTTCGCGAATTCCATCAGTTCGGTGCGGAACTTGTCGGCGCTGCTTCTCCTGCTGCGGATGCGGAAATGATCGCAATGGTAAACCAGATTTTCGAGCAGCTCCAGATCGAAGGAATTGAGCTTGAGATCAACTCCATCGGCTGTCCCGAATGCAGAGCAAAATACAACGAGGCTCTTAAGGAATATTTCCACAGCCATGAGGAAGAACTTTGCGAAACCTGCCGCGGAAGACTTGAACGCAACCCTATGCGTATCCTCGACTGCAAAAGCCCCGTCTGCCATAAAATTGCCGAAGATGCACCGGTTATCCTCGATTATCTCTGCGATGACTGTCAGGCACATTTCGATGAACTTAAAGAACGCCTTGATGCCATCGGAATAGAATATACCGTTAACCCCACCATCGTACGCGGACTTGATTATTACACCAGAACTGTTTTTGAATTCGTAAGCACCAATATCGGTTCCCAGGGAACAGTTTGCGGCGGCGGAAGATATGACGGACTTATCGAGCTTCTCGGCGGACCGAAAACTCCCAGTATCGGTTTTGCAATGGGTCTTGAAAGACTTCTTCTCCTTATGGAAAACACCGGCGTTTCCTTCCCGGAGGAAAGCACCTGTGATATTTACATCGGTTCCATGGGAACCAAAGCAAGCATCGAAGCTGCAAACCTTGTAAATTCTCTCAGAGCTGAAGGTTTTAAAGCTGAATGCGACCTTTGCGGAAGAAGCGTTAAAGCACAGATGAAATATGCCGACAAAATCGGCGCAAAACTTTCCTGCATAATTGGTGATTCCGAACTTGAAGAAGGAAAAGTCAAAGTTAAAAACATGGCTGACGGCGAAGCCGAAGAAGTTGAGCTTGATGAACTTATCGAATTTGTTTATGAAGCAAGACTCGGCGATGTTTTCGGCGCACTTGAAGGCGTTGTTGAGGAAGGAGTTTCCAATCTTACTCCCCTTAACATTCCGCCTGAAATCAATTTCTGATAAATTATCCCGTAACGGAGGAATATAAATGATCAACGGCTATAACCGCACCGCATACTGCGGTGAATTCAACGAAAGCCACATCGGCAAAGAAGTTGTTGTTTTCGGCTGGGCACAGAAAACCCGCGACCTCGGCAACCTCATTTTCATCGACCTTCGCGACAGAAGCGGCATTCTTCAGCTTGCTTTCGGCGACGGCACCGACAAAGAAGTTTTTGAAAAAGCAGCTTCCGTAAGAGCAGAATTTGTTCT
>JAZTXW010000116.1:0-11118 GCA_045636625.1 Oscillospiraceae bacterium | reverse complement strand
AGCAGTCAAAAATGACTTGCGGGTTTAGCTCATCTGGTAGAGCGCGACCTTGCCAAGGTCGAGGTAGCGAGTTCGAGCCTCGTAACCCGCTCCAGAAAAAAGCTCATTCTTCGGAATGAGCTTTTTTGTTTATCCGGAACGTTTTTTCAAAGCGTTCCTTTTTTATTTTCGGATATTTTTAATTTTTATAGTGCAAAAGCATTTTTCCTGTGGTATAATATTTTTTATGAAACTTTTTTGCGAAAGGAGAACTTTGCTATGGCATATCGCGTTGTTGTCAAATGCGGCGGCGGAGCATTTTTTGTTCCGAACGAAGCAGCCGAAAATTTAAAACTCTGCACTGCCGGCCAGTTGAGAGTTCTTCTTCTCGCTTTAAGCCGCGGTTTTTCAGAAACTTCTCCGGAAAACATCGCCGAAGAACTTGGGATAATCCAGGAAGACGCAAAGGACCTTCTCGATTATTGGGTAAAAAGAGGAATTCTTGAATGCGACGGAATTTCCGTCCCGGTTTCCTCTGAAAAAGGCTCTTCCCCTGCCCTGACCCCTTCTGAACCCAAACACGAAATTCCCAAACCTTCCGAAACGAAGCTCAGCATGAAGGAAGTTCAGCAGATCAAGGAAAGCGATTCTGCGGTCGCGCATGTTTTTTCCGAAGCGGAAAGACTTCTTGGAAAAACCTTCACTTCCTCCGACAGCGAAACCATCGTCTGGCTTATTTCCTATGCCGGAATCGCACCGGAAGTTCTTATAACTGTAATTGCCTATTGCGCAAGCATTAATAAAAAGAATTTTTTCTATATCAGAAAAACCGCCCTTGAATGGCTTGAAAACGGTATCGACACCATCGAAGCCGCAGAGGAAAGAATGCGCGCCCTTGAAGAAGCAAAAAGCTGGGAAGGCGAAGTTAAACGCGTACTCGAAATCTATGGCAGAAGCCTTGTCAGCAAAGAAAAGGAATTTTGCGAAAGCTGGCGTTTATACAGTATTTCTCCGGAACTTATACATTTAGCATACGAAAAATGTATTGAAAAAACCGCAAGGCTTTCCTTCCCCTACATAAATAAAATCCTGCTCAGCTGGCACCAGAAAGGTATAAAAACCGTTGCCGAAGCTTTGGCAGAAAACAAGTCCCGTACGGAAGATAAAAAACCTTCTTTCGATCTGGACGAGCTTGAACGCAGAATGATGCTCGACGATTCCGTCATCTGAGCACAGGCAATTGCCACATATTAAAATGTAGTAACCTATTATAAATTTAAGAGAAAGGACGTTTGCAGAAGATGGCATATTCCTCCGAAGTTTATTCAAGAGCAAAACGCATAATCGACGAAAGACGAAGTTCCGCAGACAGAGATGCAAACATCAAAAAATCCGGTGTTTATGCCAAGTATCCGGAAGTCCGCAATCTTGATAATCAGCTTATGCGTGAGATGGCAAACTTCACCGTGCTCATGCTTCGGCAGCAGAACGAACTTGACGAAGTCCTTTCTTCCATGAAAGCAGAAATAGATTCAATCCAACAAAAACGTGCAGGAATTCTTATGGCAAACGGGCTTCCCGCAGATTATCTTGAACCCCGTTACACCTGTAAAAAATGCGACGATATCGGCCGCAAAAACGGTATTCTGTGCTCGTGCTACAAAGAACTTTGCCGTGAGGAAGCTATTAAAGAACTGGCCGCAAGTTCAGGTTCCGCAGCGTGCTCGTTCGGCAATTTCGACCTTTCCTACTATTCCGACAACGGCGCCGAAGACGGCACCAACCCCCGAAGAAAAATGCAAAATTATTACAATTTTTGTATAAATTATGCAAACGCATTTTCAATGGAATCCCCGAGCATAATCATGATGGGAAAGACCGGTCTCGGCAAAACCCATCTTTCCCTTTCCATTGCAAAAGAGGTTATAAACGGCGGTTTCGGCGTTGTTTACGCTCCGGCACAGAAACTTGTTTCAAACCTTGAACGCGAACACTTTTCCTTTTCCGGAAGCGATTCCGTAATGAAAAAATATACCCTTTGCGATTTGCTTATAATCGATGACCTCGGCGCAGAATTCCCTTCACAGTTCACCACCGCCGCCATCGGAAACCTTATAAACGAGCGTCTTTATGAAAACCGCCCGACCATCATCAGCACAAACCTTTCCGTAAAGGAACTTACCGAAAGATATTCCGAACGAACAGCAAGCCGAATTCTCGGCGAATACAAAAGGCTTCTGTTTGTCGGCGAAGATATCCGTTTTATTAAAAACCGTTGACCGAAAGGAAGTAATAAAATGAAAGTACGTCCCGCATCCAAACCCGATGTTCCGTCCGTAATGGGCTGTGTCCGTCGAATCAAAAACGAATATTTTGAGGCAAACAACATCAACCAGTGGGGAGAAGGCTATCCTTCCCGCGAAATTTTTTCCGCTGACGTTGATAAAAAAGCTCTTTACGTAATGTATATGGGCGAAGTTCTTGTCGGTTTCGGTTCTTTTATCGCCGGAGCAGACCCCACCTATTCCGAAATTGAAGGTTCTTGGAAAACCGAAGGCGAAAATTATCTTGTTGTTCACCGTTTCGGAATCAACCCCGACTGGCACGGAATGGGATTCGGCACCGCTCTTATGGGTCTTGCGGACAAAATCTGCGAAGTTAAAAAAATCCCTTCCATTCGCGTTGACACCCACGAGGACAACATCGGAATGCAGAAACTTCTTGAGAAATGCGGCTTTGAAAAATGCGGCATTATCCACCTTGAAAACGGCGACCCCAGAGTTGCTTACGAAAAAGTTCTTTAATTTAAAAAAATAAAAATCCCTGCGGTTTTCCGCAGGGATTTTTTTGTTAAAATGTATCTTTAAGTCTTATAAACATTCCCGAAAGACAACGTTTTGTAATTTCAGAAAGTTCTTCCGGGCTTTCTTTCATTCCCCCGGCCACCCATTCATCAATAACACCGGCGGAAAAACTCATTATCATCGCGCTGAAATATCTGCTTTCAGTGATATCCGCCACAAGAAACTGCTTTTTTATATCCGGATCCATTTTTACCAGTGCATTATAAAGAATTCCGTTTTTATAAAGCGCTACGAATACGTCTTTGTGTTGTTCAATGAATATATACCTTTCTTTAAGAAAAGGAAGAAAAGCAGATTTTTTATATGAGTTCGGATTTACCGGTTTTTCTTTAAAGTATTTGCGGTATATTCGGTTTACATACCCTACCGCAACATCTTCAACACTTTCAAAATTGCGGTAAAAGCTGCTTCTGCCAACTCCGGCGATCTCTGTCAGCTCCGTAACTGTTATTTTATTTATGTCTTTTTTCTGTAATAACCTCATAAGAGCAATTTCGATTGCCTCTTTTACGCTTTCATTGAGGGTTATTTCGCTTTTCATGATACATTTCGCCCCTATTTGTTTCAGTTTTTCGTTAATTTATTTACAACTTTTGTTTTTGAATGTATACTTTAACCATGACACATATGTGTCACCGAAATTATAGCGCAAACGGAGGAAAAAGTAAATGGAACTTGAAGGCAAAAAAATCATTCTTACCGGCGGCGGCAGCGGAATCGCATCCGGATGTGTAAAAGGATATGTTCGCGCAGGCGCAGACGTAGTTTTCTGCGACGTTAACGACGAAGGCGGCAAAGCAACTGAAGCAGCAGCAAACGCACAGGAAGGCGTTTCCGGCAAAGCAACTTATATTCATTGCGACATTTCCAAAAAAGAAAACGTAAAAGAATTCTTTGCAAAAGCAATCGAAATCCTTGGCGGACTTGACGTTCTTGCAAACATTGCAGGTGTTGAACGCAACAAACCCGCAGAAACTTTTGAACCGGAAGACATTGATTTCGTCATGGGCGTAAACCTTAACGGAACCATCTGGACCAACCAGGAAGCTTTCAATTACTTCAAAGCAAACGGCGTTGAAGGCGCAATCATCAACTATGCTTCCGACACCGGTCTTTCTGGCATGCCCAACGGAGCAGTTTACGCAGCTTCCAAAGCAGCAGTTCTCGGCTGGACCCGTTCCATCGCCATGGACTGGGCAAAAGAATGCAACGTTCGCTGCAACTGCGTAAACCCCGCAATCAAAACTCCTATGTATGAATATTGGCTCAATACCGCTGATCCTGCGGTTGTTGAAGCACACAAAGCAAGCCTCAGAGAGCGTTTCCCCATCGATGGCAGCATGGGCAACGTTGACCGCGACCTTGTTCCCGTAATGGTATTCCTTGCTTCCGACGGCTCCCGTTTCATCAACGGCCAGGTCATCTGCGTAAACGGCGGCCTTATCATGGTAAGATAATTACTCCCAACTCTTTTCTAATAATCCGCAAAAACAAAAAGCCCTGCGAAATTTCGCAGGGCTTTTTGTTTTATATAATATCTTTTACTTCATCAAGGGATTTTATTTCAAAATCCACCCATTCCGGCTTTTCTTTTCCGTTAAGGTTAAGCCAGATCGTTTCCATTCCGAAATCGTTTCCGCCTTTCATATCGGAAGTAAGCGAATCCCCGAGCATAACGCTTTCATCCGGAAGAAGTTCCGGATGATTTTCAAAGCAATACGCAAAGAAATCCCCGCTTGGTTTTTCCGCACCGATTTTTCCGGAGGTGAAAACTTCTTCGAAATATTTAAGCATATCCGCTTTTTCAAGCCTTTTTACCTGCTGTTCATGGGGACCGTTGCTTGCCGCAAAAAGGCGGTATTTTTTTGAAAGATAATCAAGCACTTCATAAGAACCCGCCATGGGAATCGCGCTTTCATGAAGACGCTTTCTGAAATACGTTTCAAATTCCGGTCCGTTGAGATCAATTCCCAATTCGGCAAAAACCGTTGCCCAGCGGATTTCAAGAAGTTTCTCAAAAGTGAGTTTTCCCTGTTCAAGATCGCGCCAAAGTCCGTTATTTATACGGTGGAAAGTTTCAAGCATTTCGTCTTTAAACTCTATCCCGTTCTCTTCAAGTCCGCACTTCATGGATTCTTCAACACAGGCTTCAAAATCCAGAAGAGTACCATCAATGTCAATAAAAATCGCTTTAATCATTAAATCACCTATAACAAACGGGCGGCAGAGCCGCCCGCTTTTTTGTTCTAATTATACAAGGTCGTCGTTTCCGCCTTCGAACTGGCCTTTGTTCATCTGTTTGAGGTAAGCGTTGATGAAACCATCGATTTCGCCGTCCATAACAGCCTGAACGTTACCGGTTTCAAATCCGGTTCTGTGGTCTTTTACCATGGTGTACGGCATGAATACGTAAGAACGGATCTGGCTTCCCCAGGTGATTTCTTTCTGAACGCCTTTGATATCCTCGATTTTTTCAAGATGTTCACGTTCTTTGATTTCAACAAGTTTGGAACGGAGCATGTTCATACATACTTCGCGGTTCTGATACTGGGAACGCTCGATCTGGGAACAAACGGTGATGCCTGTGGGGATATGGATAAGACGAACCGCAGAGGAAGTTTTGTTAACCTTCTGGCCGCCTGCACCGGATGCACGGTAAACTTCCATTTTGATATCGTCTTCCTTGATTTCGATGGATTTGTCATCCTCGATTTCAGGCATAACTTCAAGAGAAGCGAAAGAAGTCTGGCGGCGTCCGGAAGCATCGAAAGGAGAAACCCTTACAAGACGGTGAACGCCGTTTTCGGATTTAAGGAATCCGTAAGCATTGGGACCTTCGACAATGATTGTTGCGGATTTTACGCCGGCCTCATCGCCGTCAAGCCAGTCAACAAGGGTATATTTAAGTTCAGGATGTTTGTTGCACCAGCAGGTGTACATTCTGTAAAGCATCTGGCACCAGTCCTGTGCTTCGGTGCCGCCTGCACCTGCGTGGAAGGTGATGATTGCGTTGCCTTCATCATATTCTCCGGTAAGAAGAGTTGTAAGTTTGATCTCTTCGATATCTTTTTCAAGTTTTTCAACTTCCGGAAGAGCTTCATCATAAAGAGAAGGATCGTTTTCTTCAACGGCAATTTCGATAAGGGTCATTGTATCTTCATAACGGGTTTCAAGGTCCTTATGGGAATTGATTTTTCCGTTGAGCTGGCTGAGTTTACGCTGAACTTTAGTGGAAGTTTCAACGTCATTCCAGAAGTTCGGGTCTTCCTGCTGGGCCTCAAGTCTTCTGACTTCGGCTCTGCACTGTTCAAGACCGAGAGCATCCTTAAGATCTTCGATCTGCGGTTCAAGCGCAACCAGTCTGAGTTTAAGTTCTTCAAATTCAAGCATTTTTATTCCTCCGAATCGGTAAAAGCCCTTTCGGGCGCAATTATACATAATACAATATTATATTATATATTATTCATATTCAATAGTCAATAAACAGAATCAAATTTATTCAGCATATTTATGCGATTTTAACTGTTTTTCTTTTGCATTGAAAAATTATGATTTTGGTGCTATATTATTAGAAAACTGTTAAATCTGATATGTTTTCTGACAGAGATTGCATAAATAATAAATCGGAAAGGAGCTGATTTTAAATGATTAATAGAAATATCTGTCGTTTAATAAAAGATTGGAGGATAACAGAAGTATAATCCTCCATAAATCAATAAAACGGAGGAATTTACAATGATTCATTTGAAAAAAATCGATGCAAATAATGTTTGGGATATCGTTGACCTTAAAGTAGCTGAAGACCAGGAAGAATTCGTTGCTTCCAACAGCGACAGCATCATTGATGCATATACCACCATCGGAACCGGATGTTCTGCTTTTCCTTTTGGTATATACGATGACGAAGAACCCGTTGGCTTTTTGATGATCGCCCATAATATGGAAGCATTCTGTGAAGTATGCGGAGATGATACTCCCGATTCTCTTAAAAACAACTACCTTTTCTGGCGCCTTATGGTCGATGAAAAATTCCAGGGAAAAGGATACGGAAAAGCAGGCATTAAGCTTGCATTGGATTTTATAAAAACCTGGCCTTGTGGAAAAGCAGAATACTGCGTGATTTCTTATGAACCCGAAAACGAAACAGCAAAAAATCTTTATGCTTCTTTCGGATTTGAAGAAAACGGCGAAATGGCCGATGAGGAAGTTGTCGCAGTACTTAAACTTTAACGCGACGTTGTAAATTCAAATATCTAAAACAAAAAGGGGCTTTCAAAGCCTCTTTTTTTATTATTTTCTTTTCCAATATAAAACATTTTATTAACTTTTTTAAAAATGTTTGATTTTCCTTTCGCAAAACCTTATAATATAATAAAGAAATTTATGCTTTTTCAGCGAAAGGAAACCAAAAATGCAAAATTTTCTCGGAAATCCCTGCCCCTATTGCGGCAAAAACTTTGCCGCCGGCGATGATATAGTAGTTTGTCCCGAATGCGGAACTCCGCACCACCGTGATTGCTATAAAGAACATTCCGCCTGTGCAAACGAAGAAAAACACAGCGCGGATTTTGAATGGAAAGGTGCCTTTGCTCCTTCCGCACACAAAACAGAAGAAAAGATCCCGGATTCTTCTGAACCCGTCATCTGTTCCCACTGCAAAACAGAAAACCCCGGAAACACACACTACTGCATAAACTGCGGTGCCCCTCTTGCTAATGAACCGCAAAAAAGCAGATATGAAGTTTCCTATGAAGAATTCCAGCGCGAACGTGAACGTATCATCACCGAAAGTTTCGGTTCGGATTTCGGCGGAGTTTCCGCAAAGGAAGCCGCCATCTATGTCCGCAGCAACATCGGATATTTTCTTCCCCGTTTTGCCGCTTTTTCAAAAGGCGCAAAATTTGACACAAACTTTTCCGCTTTTATTTTTTCCTTTTTTTATCTTTTCTACCGCAAGATGTATTCCCTTGGATTCGTCGTTCTTCTTGCTACTGCTCTTCTGAGCATCCCCACTTTTCTTCTTGATTTCCAGATGATCCAGGAACAGTATATCGAAATGGGTCTTCTTTCCCAAATGATATGGAACGTTCCCCATCAGGAAGCGCTCGCGGTCTATTCCATAATCGCAAATCTTATAATCTGGATAATCCGCATCGGCCTTATGATGTTTTTCAACCGCCTTTATTTTTCAAAGATGGTTCAGGATATCAAAAAGAACCGCCCCTTCCTTGCCGATAAAAGCGAAGCTGTTATAGCTGCCTTCTTCCGCAGAAAAGGCGGCACCGGACTTCTTGTTCCGATAATCCTTGTTTCTCTTATTTTTATCGCAAGTTTTGTTCTTGCCGGCTTCATCGTATCCTCGGAATTTTTCATAATGCCCGATATCGGAAATATTCTTTAAAAATCGCGTTTTTTCCTGTTGACAAGCCGGTTTCCGGCTGTTATAATAAACAATGTTGCTTTATGACCTAAAGCGAACATCCTTGCTCCGCAAAGCGGGGCCAAAGTCCAAAAGGAGGTGTATCAAAGATGGCAAAACTTTCCCAGAGCTACGAAACCATTATGGTTCTCAGCTGCAAGAATGAGGAAGCAATCCCTGCTCTCGTTGAAAAATTCACCACTCTTATCTCCGAAAACGCTACTGTTGACGGTGTTGAAGAATGGGGCAAAAAGAGACTTGCTTATCCCATCAATTACGAGACTGAAGGCTATTATGTGCTTGTAAACTTCACCAGCGCTCCTTCCTTCCCGGCAGAGCTCGATCGTCACTACAACATCACCGACGGTATCATCCGTTCCCTGATCGTTGCAAAAGCAGAATAAGGAGGAAATCCTATGAACAAAGCGACTCTTATTGGCAGACTTGCCGCCGACCCTGAACTTCGTCAGACCGGCAGCGGAATCGCCGTAACAAGCTTCACCATCGCCGTCGATCGTCCCTATTCCAAGGGAACCGACCGTCAGACCGACTGGATCGATATCGTCGCATGGAGAAACACCGCCGAGTTCGTCTGCAAATACTTCCAGAAAGGTTCCCCCATCGTCGTTGAAGGTTCCATTCAGACCAGAGTATGGGAAGACAAAGCCGGCCAGAAACGCAAATCCGTTGAGATTGTTGCGGAAAACGTCGAATTTGTTCCCAGAAGCAAGGACGCAGGCGCTCCTTCTTTCCACAGCGAAAGAAACGAGTTTGCTCCGCCCATTGCTGAACCGGCACCTGTTGTTTATTCCGCAGGTTCCGCAGATGACTTCACCGTTGTCGATGACGAGGATCTCCCTTTCTGAGCAAAGAGCTCAAATTCTTGTTTAACTGAAAATCTATAAAGGAGGAAAAGAACCATGGAAAGATCCGAAAGACCTGAAAGACCCATGAACCGCAACAGAAGAAGCCGCAAAAGAGTTTGCGCTTTCTGTGTTGATAAAATCGCTGAAATCGATTACAAAGATGTTCCCCGTCTCAGAAGATTCCTCTCTGAAAGAGGTAAAATCATTCCCAGAAGAGTTACCGGAACCTGCGCACGCCATCAGCGCCAGCTGACTACCGCTATCAAACGCGCTCGTCATCTTGCATTCCTTCCCTACGTTTCCGACTAATCGAAACCGGGAAGCCGATAATCGAAAAAATTACTCCCTGCCAATCCGGCAGGGAGTTTTTTTATTTCCATTTACAAAACACCCGTAATATGATATATTGCAGAAAGAGATTTTTATTTCAAGGAGCATTTTATGAAAAACATTCTTGTTCTTCTTCCCTATGATGACGATTCAAAGGAAAAGCTTGTTTCCGCAGTTAAAGACAAGTGCAATATTTCTTTTATAAACAGAAAAGAGCAGCCGGAAGAATATATTCCTGCGCTTAAAAACGCAAATCTCATAATCGGTGAAGTTCCGAACGGTGATTTTCAGTATTGCCGTAACCTTGAAATGCTCCAGAGTTCCTCCTCCGGAATAAATTATTATATCGAAGGCGGAAAATTCCCGGAAAACGCAAAGCTTTGCTGCATGACCGGCGTTTACGGAAACGTAATCGCTGAGCATCTTCTTGGAATGGTCCTTGCAATTTCCAGAAGGATCCCCGAATACCGCAACCAGCAGAACGACCGGAAATGGAAAATACTCCGTTACGACAATCCCCTTGACCAAAGCACGGTCCTTATAATAGGAGCCGGCGATATCGGAACCACTCTTGCAAAATGGATGCGCCCCATGGTCGGAAAAATAATCGGTATCCGCCGTACAAAAAGGGATTATCCGGACTGTTTTGACGAGATGGAAACACTCGAAAAACTCGACGAAAAGCTTCCCGAAGCGGATTTTATAATCTCCGTTCTTCCTCATACACCCGAAACCGCCGGACTTCTTGATGAACGCCGCCTCCGCCTTATGAAGGACGATGCAGTTCTTGTAAACGGCGGTCGCGGAAGCCTTATTGACCAGGAAGCGCTGCTTAAAGTTATGTCCGAAGGAAAATTCTTCGGCGTCGGTCTTGACGTAACTGTTCCGGAACCTCTTCCGGAAGATCATCCCCTTTGGAAGCAAGAGAGAATTCTCATAACTCCCCATTCCGCAGGAAATTCATGTTCGCTCGGAAGTCCTCTTGAAAGAAAAATAAGAGATTTCATCCTTGAAAACACATTAAGATGGCTTTGCGGAGAAGAACCCGAAAATCTTATCGATTTCAGCCTTGGATATAAAAAGAATATATAAAAAAATCCCGTTTCTGAAAAGAAACGGGATTTTTCTGTTTTTTCATGTCACACAACATTTATATTTTACCATTGAAAAACAAAAAGGTCAATAATACCCCCAAAAATTCTCCGAAAAGCATAATAATATGTTTACATTTCCGTAAAAATAAACAGTAGAAACAGCTTTTCCCAAATGGTATAATTAAGTTGCAAAAGGAAGTTCAGCCTTCCTGAAATGCAACCAAAAAGGGGGTAAAAATATGAACATCAGCATCATTTCGAAAAACACTTCTGTCCGCGATTCTTTCCGTGAACGCTGCGAGAAAAAGTTTGCAAAACTCGACCGTTTTTTTGGTGAAGATGCAAAAGCAACCGTTACCGTAACAAATCAAAACGGCAGAGAAACGGTTGAAGCCACCATCAACGCCGGCGGAATGTTCTTCAGAGCAGAAAAAACCACCTCCGACAGACTTGATTCCCTTGAAGCAGTTGTGGACGTTCTTACAAAACAGATCACCCGCAACAAAAAGAAACTTGAACACAAATTCCGCGGGGAAAAATTTTCCGAACTGGCAGTTGATTTTTAC
>JAZTXW010000115.1:0-38860 GCA_045636625.1 Oscillospiraceae bacterium | reverse complement strand
ACTTATCAACGCGGAAGAAATCAGAATCGAACTTTCAAGTTCCTTCGGTTCAAAAGCCGAAAGCATTGGCGGAAGCAAAATCGTTATAGAAAATTACAGAGAAAAAGGAATTCTCGAGCGGATTTTCGGAAGAAGAAAATGTGATTTTGTTGTTTCCGAATCCATTGAAGGCGACGAAATTATTATTGAACACACCAAAGCAAAAACTGTTACCGGAAAATACGTCATAATCGGCGAAGGCTGTGAAATAGGACTTCTTCAGTATTCCGAAAACGCCGAAATTTCTCCGAAAGCAAAAATCGGAAGATGCGAGAAAATCTGATTATAAATAAAAAAGCACCGCGACGCGGTGCTTTTATTTTTTTATTTTTTAAGAATATAGCTGTCGTTGAGAATAAGGCTGCTGTAAACCATAAGGACGTCCGCGCCTTCAAAATCGACGTAATTTCCGATAAAGTTCGGAAGAAGATATCTTGTATCAATAATGGTTATCTTTGAATAATCGCGCATAAGAAGCGGAGCAAGAGAAGAACCGAAGGAATCGCGGAAGATTATAAGATGGCGTTCGCTTTCAGCATTGGGGTTGGTTATCTCGAGAAGCGGAACCGCACCGGAAAGATAGAATTCATAAGGGTCTTTTCCCTCAAGTTTTTCAAAATCGTAAATTCCGCCTTCTTTTCCGGTTTCAAAATTGAAAACGGTCATGGATTCCAGTTCTGGATTTGTGAGATGGACGATTTTTTCGGCTTTGAGCGGAAGTGCGCTTTGTCCGTAATAAACCCCGTGGAAGTTTTCGGTCGCAACTTTTTCCTCAAGGTTTTCAAAAGGTCTTGCGCCAAGGGCGGAAAGAAGTTTGTCGGAAACGGCGGTTATGCTCTGCTGCTGCCAATGGGTATCCGCAAAATAATAATCGTCCTCGTCGATAAGATCAAAAATGCTTACATATTCCGCAAAAGAAAGGCTTTCTTTGAAAAATTCCTCCATTCCTTTGTGGTCCATTACGGGATAGCCGTTTTCTTCTCCGATATAATATCCCTTATCCGGAACAACGGAGAAAACAACTTTATTGACCTTATCTTTCATATAAGTTTCATAAAGTTCGTTGAAACGCGCCGCCGCATAATCAATGGAATCCTGATCAATGGGGAAATCAAGTTTTGCAACGTGGCCTTCGGCAAAATAAAGTTCGTTGTTATCGGAAAGACCGAAAAGGAAATATTGAGCAAGGGCCTTTACCGCGCGGAAACTGTCCCTTATGGGAAACTGATCGTTGGTATAGTTTTCAAAATTATCCATGAAATCGCCGTTAAGAATGGTTTTAACGGAAAGTTCCGGAAGCTGTTCAAGGGGTCTTCTTTCGCTTTCGGAAAAATCCCCCGCGGGTTTGAGCACCGCAAAAGCCGAAAGTCCGAAGATGAGCGCCGCCATAACGATTATGGTATAAATATACTGTGTTTTCTTTTTCATTTTCCGCACCTCCTTAGAATCTGAAATAGAGGAACGGGTTGAAAGATCCGTCCGCAAGATATCCGGTCACCATTATGAGCACCGCCGCAAATCCAAGAGGTTTAAGCACAGCAAAAACTTTTCTTCCGATTTCGGTGGAATCGATCTTTTTGAGCACGGTTTTGACAACCGGGGTTGCCAGAAGAGAACCGGCAATGAACATAAGAGCATAGCTTTTGAGGTAATAAAGGGTCGCTGTTCCCATAAGGGGGATTTTTGCAAGACCGAACATTCCCTTAAGGTCCTCGATAGCGCCGCCCATGCTCACAGAGTTGAAGATCACGAAGCCGATGGCGGTGAAGAAGAGAACGTAAACGTGGCTGAGCACCGCCGGAGCTTTATCAAGATATTTCTTGAGCCACATTTTTTCAATCACAAGCATGGTTCCGTAAAAAAGTCCCCAGACCATAAACTGCCAGTCAGCTCCGTGCCAGAAACCGGTAAGGAACCATACGACAAAAATGTTGAAAAGGAAACGGGGAGTTCTGACCCTGTTTCCGCCAAGGGGAATGTACACATAATCGCGGAACCAGCTTCCGAGGGACATATGCCATCTTCTCCAGAATTCGGTAATGCTTTTGGAAATATAGGGGAAATCGAAGTTTTCGAGGAAGGTGAATCCGAAGATCCTTCCAAGTCCGATTGCCATATCGGAATATCCGGAAAAGTCAAAATAAATCTGGAGCATGAATGCCGCGGCATAGATCCAATAGAAAAGAACGGTTTTTTCATCGCTTGCGCGGAAGATCGAGCAAAGTTCGCCGAAGGCATTTGCGAAAAGAACTTTTTTGCCAAGACCGATGCAGAAACGCTGGATTCCGTATGCGGTTTTTTCAAGGGTGTGGGTGCGGTTTCTGAGCATATCCGCAATATCGACATAGCGGACAATGGGTCCCGCAATAAGCTGCGGGAACAGAACGACATAGGTTCCGAAATCGACGATGTTTTTATTTGCCGCGGTGTCGCCTCTGTAAACGTCTATGGTATAGCTTGCGATCTGGGAGGTATAAAAGCTTATACCTACCGGAAGAGCAATTTTAAGAAGCGGAATTGAAAGCCCGGTTGCGGCGTTGAAGTTGCTGATGAAAAAATCGGCATAGTTGAAATACGCAAGGAAGGAAAAACTTATGACCACGGAAACTATCATGAAGATTTTCTTTGCTTTTTGAGTTTTTGCCTTATCCATCAGAAGCGCAAATCCCCATGCAAAAGTTATCGATGCGGCCATCAGGAAAACGTAAACCGGTTCGCCCCAGGCATAGAAAACAAGGCTGAAAACAAAAAGAACTGCGTTTTTAAGTTTTTTCGGCGCCGCAAAATAACAAAGAAGAACAAGCGGCAGAAAATAATAAAGGAAAGGAATGCTCGAAAAGAGCATAGGTTCACCTCCAAAAATTTTTTAAACAGAAAAGTTTTAAAAGTTTTGATTTTTTTAAAATCAGAATTTTTAAAGCCCTTTTGTTTTAATCAAATGGGGCGCATCTTAAAGATGCGCCCTTTTTTCTGCTTTAAAAATCAGATTATGCGATTGCTTCGCTGTAAACGATTTCTGCTGCGGGATATGCTGCTGCAAATTTTGCTTCAAAAGGATTGATAGCATCGTTAACGCCGAAAGCAGCAACAACATATTCGTTGCCGATGGTTGCGATTACCATTTTGTCCGGGAAGCCGCACATCCACTGGTTGGAAGCGATTGCTTCGTGCATGGTTTCAGCAAAAGCTGCTGCGTCTGCAACTTTGAAAGCGCCTGCGGTGAAGGAGTTGAGGTTCATTCCGTGAACAAGGCCTGCTGCTTCAAGAACTTCGGTGCCTGCGGGAACAAGAAGAACGCCTGCGATGTAATCTGCGTTGGTAACAGTGCCGGGAGCGCCGTCAACCATGTTGTCATAGTCGCCGCCCATTGCGAAGAATTTTTCGTCTTCGCCGAATTCGCCCCAAACGGTTTCAAGGATTTCAAGAGCGGAGCCAACGGTTACTTCGGTTTCGCCGTTTTCGCCTTCTGCGGGTTCGTTGCTTCCGCATGCTGCGAAAGAAAGAACCATGATCATAGCAAGGATAAGTGCAAGAATTTTTTTCATTTTGTTTAATTCCTTTCTTTTGTTAAATGTTTTTTTGCCGTTTCCGGCAAATAGTTTTTACTGTTTTTTGTCTTTAATACTGCGCCCTTAAAAAAGCGCGTATATATTAAGTGTCCGAAAAATCAAAATTTGTTGCATAAATTTTTAAAAAATTTTATGAATTTTTTATTTCGGGCACGAAATACCTTTTATTCAAGGTGATATCCGGCCTTTTCAACCGCTTCACGGATCGTTTCTTCCGGAATTTCCGCGGTCATTTTCACAACCGCATTATCGTAAAGGCAGGAAGCTGTCGCTTCCGCAACTTCCGGAATCGCTTCAAGCGCTTCCTTGACGCGCGCTTCGCAATGAGCGCACATCATTCCGGAAATTTTATAGGTTTTTTCAAAAATTTCCAAAGCGGCTTCTTCGGTTTCCAGAATTTCCGGTTTTTCTTCCGGAAGTTCTTTGTTTTCTTCCGGGAGGATGATTTCCGCATCTGCGGCAGCGTCCTCCGCTTCGATTCTGCATTTGCGTTTCTTATCGTGTTTCGGATCAAAAACGTCAACAAGATTCAGGCGCAGTGCGTTGCTTACAACGCAGAAGCTTGAAAGGCTCATTGCGGCGGCGCCGAACATCGGGTTCAGTTCAAGGCCGAACGCCGCAAAAGCTCCTGCCGCAACGGGAATTCCTATAGTGTTATAGATAAATGCCCAGAAAAGGTTCTGGCGGATGTTGCGGAGAGTTGCTCTTCCAAGAGCAATTGCCGCCGGAACATCCGAAAGACGGCTTTGCATAAGAACGATATCCGCGCAGTCGATGGCAACGTCCGTTCCCGCTCCGATGGCAATTCCGATATCAGCGGAGGCAAGGGCGGGCGCATCGTTTATTCCGTCGCCGACCATTGCGACTTTTCCTTTTTCTTTAAAAAGGCGTACCGCTTCTTCCTTTCCTTCCGGAAGGACGCCGGCGATAACTTTGTCAACTCCGACCTGTTCTGCAATAGCATTTGCGGTCCGCTCGTTATCTCCGGTAAGCATTACCGTATAAACACCCATGTTTTTAAGGCGTTCAACAGCTTCCGGGCTTTCCTCTTTTATAACATCCGCAACGGCAACTGTTCCGAGGAATTTTCCGTTTCCGCTGAAGAAAAGAGGGGTCTTTCCTTCTTCGGAAAGTTTTTCCGCTTTTTCTTCCGCTTCTTCGGGAACGGGCGCGGTGTTTTTTATAAAATCAAGATTTCCGCCGAAAACGGAAATCCCGCCGATGATGCCCGTAACTCCGCTTCCCGGAAGGGCATAGAAATCGGAAACAGGGGTTGTCCGGATCTCCGCTTCCCCGCATTTTTTAACGATTGCTTTCGCAAGCGGATGTTCGCTTTTTTCTTCGAGGGCAAGCGCGATTTTTAAAAGCGCAATTTCGGAAACTTCTTCCGCGGGAATCACGTCGGTGACTGCAGGTTCTCCTTTTGTGATAGTTCCGGTTTTATCCATGATCACAATTTCTGCTCTTCCGGCTTCCTCAAGAGAAGCGGCGGTTTTATAAAGGATTCCGTTTTTTGCGCCGACTCCGCTTCCGACCATGATCGCAACCGGGGTTGCAAGACCGAGAGCGCAGGGACAGCTTATTACAAGGACCGAAATTCCCCTTGCGACCGCAAAACCGACCGTTTCGCCAAGGAAAAGCCAGACAATGAAAGTGATAACGGAAACCGTTATTACCGCCGGAACAAAAATTCCGGAAACTTTATCCGCGACTTTCGCGATAGGGGCTTTTGTTGCGGAAGCTTCTTCAACCATTTTTATGATTTTTGAAAGGGTCGTGTCTTCGCCCACCCTTTCCGCTTCGCATTTTATAAATCCGCTCTGGTTTATTGTTGCGGCGGAAACAAAAGAACCTACTGTTTTATCAACCGGAACGCTTTCTCCGGTAAGGGCGGATTCGTTAACGGCGGTTTCGCCCTCGATAACGATTCCGTCAACAGGAATGCTTTCACCCGGGCGGACAACAAAAATTTCGCCTTTACGGACTTCTTCGATCCCGACCGTCACTTCTTCGCCGTTTCTGATCACCGCCGCGGTTTTCGGCGCAAGGTTCATAAGAGAACGCAGCGCATCCGTTGTTTTTCCTTTGGAACGTGCCTCGAGCATTTTTCCGACGGTTATGAGCGCAAGGATCATTGCGGCGGATTCAAAATAAAATTCGTGAAGATAGTGATGCGCGCCGGAAATGTTTCCCGCAATAACCTCTTCGGCCATGGCATAAAGCGCATAGACGCTGTAAACAAAAGAAGCGCCGGAACCGAGAGCAACAAGGGTATCCATATTCGGTGCTTTATGGGCAAGACCTTTGAAGCCGTTTATAAAGAACTTCTGGTTTATGACCATTACCGCTCCGGAAAGAAGAAGCTGGGCAAGACCGATTGCAACACAGTTTTCCGCAAGAAAAGCCGGAAGCGGCCATCCCCACATGGTGTGGCCCATGGAAATATACATCAGAACAGCAAGAAAGCCCATGGATGCCCAAAGGCGTTTTTTAAGCGCCGGGGTTTCCTTATCTTCAAGGGCGTCCGCTTTGTTCTGTTTTTTATCCTTTTGGATCCCGGATTTCAGCGAAGCGCCATAGCCGGCTTTTTCAACGGCGGAAATTATTTCCTCCGGTTTTGCCGTGCCGGAAACTCCCATCGAATTTGTAAGAAGGCTTACGGAACAGGAGGTCACCCCTTCCAGTTCGGAAACGGCTTTTTCAACCCTTGCGGAGCAGGCCGCACAGCTCATTCCTGTTACGTTATATTGTTCCATTTATAAAAACACCTTCTTCCGGTGAAAGTTTTTACTATGTATTGCGCTAAAATGCCGCTTTTAACCCATTATATAATATAATATCATATTTTACAAAAAACACAACAGGAAAATTTTCCTCCGAAGGCTTTTCTTCATACATTGCCGGGATTTTTTAGGAAGCGGAAAAGTTCCGGGATATCCATGAGGAAAGGGCGACGGCGGAAAACGAATATTCAAAAGAATTAACTCCACAAGAAATACAGGAGCTGACTAAAGTAAAAACAAAAAAAGCCCCCAACCGGGCCACCAAAAAGCGGACACCAGAGAAGGGGGGCTTATCGACGTTTTATCGTCTGATAATATTATATCACCCGTTTCCGGAATTAGCAACTCCCCGAGCATTGGAAACACATTGCGGAAGGCATTGACGTTGAAAGCGGAATCCGGAGAATGAAGGACCTTGCGATGGTTCTTGACAGCGCCGCAGGCGGAAACAGAGAACTTCGGCAGCAGCTTTATGAACTTTATGAAAAGCCGCCGTATTGAATAAAACAGCGGAGATCTTTAAAAAAGCGGAATATACTTATAGTTCTTTTACGGATGAGCACAACTCAAATAAAGACATTGAGGGTTGGGATTATTTTTATGTTCCTATTGAATTGCCGAACGAAATAACCGGAGTAAAAATATCAGTTCTAAGTAATAATCGTGTGAATGAAAATCAGATTTATGATTGGGACGAGAAAAAAACACTCTTGGACGGTGCGCGGCGTTCGCTTGAAAACGAAGTCCAACGCGGTGTCTCATCGAGTGTTTCTAATAATATTATACCACCCGTTTCCGGAATTAGCAACTCCCCGAGCATCGGAAACAACGTTTTTGAAGCGGGAGTGGAACAATATAATATTTCCTCAAAAAGGAAATGGGCCGGTAGTTCTCAAATTGTATGTTGAAGAAATGCATGATCCAAATAAACAGAATACTGCGAAAAGAGATTATCAGCTTCAAAATATAGAAATTGGCAATTTGAAAGTTCAAGGTTCACACAATAGTGTTAGCCCCATCATTCAAACTGCCAATGCACATACTGTATCAGATTTGTTTGCTGCTGTCAAGGGATATGACCCGGATTTTCAACCGAAACAAGCAAGCAAAGTTGTGGATGAAGACGGAAATCCTTTGGTGGTGTATCATGGAACTTTCAATGACTTTTCAATATTTGATATTAATAAATCCAGCAACATAAATGACCTTGGAAAAGGATTTTATTTCAGCAGTGATTATAACGATTCAAAAAACAATTATGCAAATAAAGAAGGCGCGGATATTGCTGAAAGAATTGAAGCACTTGCATTTGAGTATTTTGCGGCAACGATTTACAATGTTGGTAAAATAATAAAAAGCGCTTCACCTTCAGCAAATGTAATTGCCGTAGTGGGCTCAACGGCCCCTGGTGAAACACTTTCTAATAGCAGAATACCACAAACACCGTCCGGTGTCAATGGTAATTCTCTTGGCCGCAGTTATGATGAACTTGCGGCAGAGAGCAAAACCCCTTCGATGGAAAGAGCGGACGCTAAACTTGAGGCGGAGGACTGGAAACACATTGCGGAAGGCATTGACGTTGAAAGCGGAATCCGGAGAATGAAGGACCTTGCGAGGGTTCTTGACAGCGCCGCAGGCGGAAACAGAGAACTTCGGCAGCAGCTTTATGACCTTTATGAAAAGCCGCCGTATAAAACAAAAAAGATACGCCTTTTTGCGGGCGTATCTTTTCTGTTTGTTTTTTGTTCAGAACAGGGATTTATAAAGGCTGATATATTCGTTCGCGCTGCGGTTCCAGCTGAAATCGCAGGAAAGAGCGTTGAGCACCGCTTCGTTCCAGCGTCCGCTGTCGAAATAAAGCCTTTGAGCACGGTGGACCGCATCGGTCATATCATCCGCATTGTAAGTCTGGAAAGTAAAACCATTTCCGCCGAATCCGCCAAGATCCTTGATGGAATCTTTAAGACCGCCGGTTTCGCGGACTATCGGAATTGTTCCGTAACGAAGAGCGATCATCTGGGCAAGACCGCAGGGTTCGCTCTTGCTGGGCATAAGGAACACATCTGAACCCGCATAGATCTTTTTCGCAAGGGCCGGGATGAATCCGCAGACAAAGCTTATTCTGCCGGGATATTTTCCTTGCATATAGCGGAAGAAACTTTCAAAAGCGGATTCTCCGGAACCGAGAACCGCAATCTGGACATTTCCTTCCATGATACGGTCGCAAGCCGCGCAGACAAGATCCAGTCCTTTGTGGGAAACAAGTCTTCCGACCATTCCGATAAGCATTGCGCCGGAATTTTCATCAAGTCCCATTTCCTTCTGAAGCTCCGCTTTGCATTTTGCCTTTCCGGAAAGATCAAATTCGGAGAAAGTTGCGGGGATATCGGTATCGGTCGAAGGGTCGTATCCTTCGGTATCGATTCCGTTGAGGATTCCTTTGAGTTTATATTTTCTTTCACGAAGAAGGCGGTCCATTCCCCATGCGAACCAGGGATCCTGTATCTCCTCCGCATAGGTGGGGCTTACGGTGGAAATTGCGTCGCACTGGTCAATACCGGTTTTCATATAGTTGCAGCGGCCGTCATATTCAACAATTCCGCGGCTGTTTTCCGGAATTCCGAGAACGACCGCAGCAAAATACATAGCATAGTTTCCCTGATACTGGATATTGTGGATGCTGTAAACGGTTCTGATTTTAGAAAGTTTTTCGTCATCGGAAAAATAAAGTTTAAGGAAAGCCGGGATAAGGCCCGTTTGCCAATCGTGGCAATGGATAACATCGGGGTCAAAATCCATATGTCTTACGGCTTCGATAACGGCCATTGAAAAATATGCAAAACGTTCGCCGTCATCAAACTGGCCGTAAATTGCTTCGCGCTTGAAGTAATATTCATTATCGATAAAATAGAAAGTCACTCCGCCGCAAACGGTTTTATAAAGTCCGCAATAAAGATGGCGCCAGCCGAGCCAGACTTCGAATTCATCGATTTTTTCCATTCCTTCACGGAATTTATCCTGAATATTCGAATAGAGCGGAAGAATGACGCGGCATTCGCAACCCGCTCCGTTAAGAGCTTTCGGAAGCGCGCCGATCACGTCCGCAAGACCGCCGGAAGCAATAAAAGGTCTTGCTTCACTTGCTGCAAAAAGTACGTTCATAAAATTCCCTCCCCGGATCAAAGGACAGTATCCTTCGGAATATAGAGCGGATATTTTTCGGAACCTGCAAGGCGGGTTCCCGCGGGGATCACAACGTTTTTGTCGGTTATTACCCATTCAAGTTCGCAGCCTTCGCCGACGAAGGTGTTGTGCATGAGCACGCAGCCTTTTACCTTTGCGCCTTTTTCGATCGTTGCGCCGCGGAAAAGAACGGATTTTTCAATTTCGCCGTCGATATGGCAGCCGTCGGTTACGAGAGTTTCGGAAACTTTTGCGTTTTCGCCGTATTTTGCGGAAACCTGGTCGCGAACACGGGTATAGATCGGTCTTCCTGCCGGGAAGAGGGATTTTCTTACTTCCGGATCAAGGAGCGCAAGGCTTGAATCAAGATAGTTGCGAAGACCGGTAAGTTTGTTGCAGTAACCGTCGAAAAGATAGCCGCGGATGTTGAGCATGCCTTTTTTCTGCATGAGCACGCTGTTTACAAAGCTGTGCTCATTCTTGCTTGCGCATTCCGCAATAAGATCATCCAGAAGAGGTTTTTTAATGATCGCAATATCAAGATAGATATTCTGGGTTCCTTCAAGTTCCGGATTGAGATAGAGATCAAGGAGTTTTCCGCATTCGTTGAAGAAAAGCGCCGCGCACTGTTTTTTCTCGCGGAAAACTTCGCTGCGTTTATAAATAAGGGTGATATCCGCGCCGCTTTCCTCATGCTGGGCAATAACGGGACGAAGATCGATGTTTGCAACAACGTCGCTGTCCGAAAGGACAACGTTTTTTGCGTCGCTTGCTTTTATGTATTCACGGATTCCGTAAAGGGCTTCCATTCTTCCGCGGTAAACGCCTCTTTCGCCCGCATAGGGAGGAAGGATCGAAAGTCCGCCGTTTTTGCGGGACATATCCCACTCCTGTCCGTTACCTACGTGATTCATAAGGCTCTGGTAGTTTTTGCTCGGAACAAGACCGACGTCATAGATTCCGGAGTTGGTCATGTTGGAAAGAGCAAAGTCGATCATGCGGTATCTTCCGCCGAAAGGAATTGAACCGAGGGTTCTGTTGGCGGTAAGCTGGGGAACAAGGTCATCATGCATATTGCATACGATTATACCGAGTACGTCTCTCATTTTACTGCCTCCTTTCCGAAGATTGCGCCGGCTTCGATGGCTGCATCATCGGCAACAACCGCTTCCGGACCCACAAGGGTGATCTTTGCTTCCGCACAGCCGCATCCGACTTTTGCGTTTTCGCCGACCACGGCTTTTTCACCCACGATGGTTTTATAAACTTTTGCGCCGGCTTTGATCACAGCGCCGGGCATTACGATGCTTTCTTTGACTTCAGCACCTTTTTCAACGGTTACGCCGGCAAAGAGAACGGAACGTTCAACTTTTCCGCCGACGGTGCAGCCTTCGGTGACCATGGAGCCTTTGATTTCCGCTCCTGCTTCAATCATATGGGGAGGCATTACCGGGCTTCGGCTGTAAATTTTCCATTCTTTTTCATAAAGATCAAGGTCGCTTCCGTCAAGAAGGTCCATGTGTGCTTCCCAGAGGGAATCGACGGTGCCGACGTCTTTCCAATAGCCTTCAAATGCATATACGGACATTTTTTCTCCGGCTGCAAGCATATTGGGAAGAACGTTTTTGCCGAAATCGTTTTCGGAATCCGGGTCGGCTTCGTCTTCGGTAAGATATTTTTTAAGTTTATCCGCGGAGAAAATATAGATACCCATGGAAGCAAGGTCGCTTCTCGGGTTCTTCGGTTTTTCCTCAAATTCGGTGATATAGCCTTCATCGTCCGCGATGATTACACCGAAACGGGAAGCTTCCGAAAGCGGAACTTTAAGAGCCGCAACGGTTACCGCAGCGCCTTTTTCGATATGTTTTTCAAGCATTTCGGCATAATCCATTTTGTAAATATGGTCGCCGGAAAGGATCACTACATATTCAGGATCATAGCGCTCGATGAAGCGGAGGTTCTGATAAATAGCGTTTGCGGTACCTTTATACCAGTCGCGTCCGGTGTTGCGCTGATAAGGCGGAAGAACAAAAGCGCCGCCGCCCATGCGGTCAAGGTCCCAGGGCTGTCCGTTTCCGATATACTCGGAAAGCTCGAACGGTTCGTACTGTGTAAGAATACCTACGGTATCAACGCCGGAGTTTACACAGTTGGAAAGCGGAAAATCGATGATTCTGTATTTTCCGCCGAAGGGCACAGCCGGTTTGGCAAGGTCCTTAGTGAGTGCATAAAGTCTGCTGCCCTGACCGCCGGCCAGAAGCATTGCTAACATTTTTTTACGCAAGATATATCAACCTCCTTGGATTATTTACGGGATTCTGAATCTTATTTTTTTCTGAAGATCACGGCGGAGTTCGGTGCAAGATCAACAGCGGTGAAGGATCTTTCACCTTCGCTCCAGCTTTCTCTTGTTCCGTTCGGGAACCATCCGCTTCCGCCGAAGCGGTTTTCATCGGTGGAAAGGATCTCTTCCCATTTGCTGCAGTCGGGAACTTCAACATGGAAGCCGCGGTATTCGTTGGGACAGAAGTTGAAAACAAAGAGAAGTTCGCTGCCGTCCTTTGCGATTCTTCTGAAGGCAAGGGCGTTGCGGTCCGCTTCGTTGCAGCTGGACCACTGGAAACCTTCCCAGTTTTCGTCGTTTTCCCAGCATTCCGGATGTTCTATGTAAAGCTTATTCAGTTCCTTTGAAAGGTTCTGAATATTTCTGTGGCTGTCATACTGGAGCAGGAACCAGTCAAGCTCTCTTTTTTCGTCCCATTCGATAAAATGTCCGAATTCCTGTCCCATAAAGAGGAGTTTTTTGCCCGGGAAACCGATCATATATGCGAACAACGCGCGAAGACCGGCAAATTTCTGGTCATATTCTCCGGGCATTTTTCCGATGAGGGAACATTTTCCGTGAACAACTTCATCGTGGGAGAAAGGAAGGATAAAGTTTTCGGAAAACGCATACATCATTCCGAAGGTGAGTTTGTTATGATGATGCTGGCGATAGATCGGGTCAAGGGACATATAGGCAAGAGTGTCGTTCATCCAGCCCATGTTCCATTTGAAGCTGAAGCCAAGACCGCCGTCCGCCGCGGGACGGGATACCAGCGGGAAGGAAGTTGATTCTTCCGCAACCATCATTACTCCGGGATATTCCTTGCTGACAGCGGTGTTGATATCGCGGAGCATTCCGATAGCTTCGATGTTTTCTCTTCCGCCGAACTGGTTGCGTTCCCACTCATTGTCGTTTTTTCCGTAATCACGGTAAAGCATGGAGGAAACCGCATCGACGCGCATTCCGTCGATGTGATATTTTTCGATCCAGTACATTGCGGAGGAAGCAAGGAAGCATCTTACTTCGTTTCTTCCGAAATCGAAAACTTTGGTTCCCCAATCTTCGCGTTCGCCCATCTGGGGATTTTTATATTCATAGCAGGGTTCGCCGTCAAAATTCATAAGGCCCACGGAATCCTTGGGGAAATGCGCCGGGACCCAGTCCATGATAACGCCGATTCCGTTTTTATGGAGAGTATCGACGAAATACATGAAATCTTCGGGTTTTCCGTAGCGGCTTGTGGGAGCAAAATATCCGAGGCACTGGTAACCCCAGGAACCGTCGAAGGGGTGTTCGGTCACGGGAAGAAGTTCCACGTGGGTATAGTTCATTTCTTTTACATAAGCGGCAAGTTCTTCCGCGCATTTTCTGTAATCGAAGAAGTTTCCGTCCTGATATTTTTTCCAGGAACCGATATGCACCTCATAGATATTAACCGGGCTGTGGTACATATCCCATTTTTCGCGATGCTCAAGCCATTTTTTGTCGCCCCATTTATATTTTGGAGAGCAAAGAACGGAAGCGGTGTTGGGTCTTGTTTCGGAATGGAAAGCATAGGGGTCGGCTTTTTCGATGATTTCGCCGGCGGAGGTTTCTATCGCGAACTTATAGCGGGTATAATCTTCAAGACCGTCAACGCGGCATTCCCATACGCCGTCGCTTATTTTATGCATCGGGTCTGCGCCTGCGGACCAGAAGTTCCAGTCGCCAACGACAGAAACGGCTTTTGCGTTCGGAGCCCATGTTCTGAACATAACGCCTTTTTTACGGCTTCCTCTGATTCTATGTGCTCCGAGGAATTCGTATGCGCGGTAGTTTGTTCCCTGATGGAAAAGATATACCGGAAGTTCAAGTGGGTTTTGTTTTTTTGTCATAGAGTTCTCCTTTCGTGGTGAAACTCCCTTTGACAAGGGTCGTTTTGTCACGTACTTATACATATATCATTTTATCACCTTTATGCATGGTATTGCAACGATGAATCTGTAGAAATAATTGCCGCTTTTTATGTTAAAATGACGAAAGAATATGTTTTTAAAAAAACCGTCTTTAAAATAAATTGTTTTTGTGATATACTATCTCTATATTTCACCATAGGAGGTAATTTTACTTTGTACAGCGGAACAAATGTCGATAAATACAGCTTCAGAAACGATTATTCCGAAAGCGCACATCCCCAGATCATCAAAAAACTTCTTGAACTTTCTTACGAAACCAACACTCCTTATGGAATGGACCGTCATTCCGAAGCAGCCGCAAATATCATCCGCGAACTTTGCGGAACCCCCGACGCGGAAGTTGCTTTCACTTCCGGCGGAACCGCAACCAACGTTCTTGCAATCTCCGCTTTTCTCCGCAACACCTATGACGCAGTAATCTGCGCTGACACCGGCCATATCAACGTTCACGAAACCGGCTCCATTGAATATATGGGAAGAAAAGCCATCACCATTCCTGTCGGAGTTGACGGAAAGCTCACCCCCGAACTTATCGACCCCGTTTTCAAAGGTTTTGAAAGCGAGCACATGGTAATTCCGAAACTCGTTTATATTTCCCAGTCCACCGAGCTCGGCACCCTTTATACCAAAGCAGAACTTACTGCACTTTCCGAATATTGCCACGCAAACGGAATGTGGCTTTTTGTTGACGGCGCAAGACTCGCTTCCGCACTTACCGCAAAATGCAACGACGTAACCCTCAAGGATCTCGGCGCTCTTACCGACGGTTTTTATCTTGGCGGAACCAAAAACGGCCTTCTCTTCGGTGAAGCTCTTGTTCTTACCGATCCCAAAGTTTACGATCACCTTCGCTGGCTCATCAAACAGCGCGGATTCATGCTTGCAAAAGGCTTTGTTGTCGGTTCCATGTTCGAGGAAGCGCTTTCCACCGGACTTTATTTCGAAATGGGAAAATACGCAAACGAATGTGCCGAACGCATTGTTGAAGCGATCAAACAGGCAGGATTCGACCTTTACTGCGAATTCCAGACCAACCAGATCTTTGTTCTTCTTCCCGAAGAACTCGGTCAGGAACTTTCCGATACATACGGCTGCTTTATCCAGGCAAAACTTCCCGACGGAAGATGGGCAGTCAGAATCGTAACTTCCTGCGCAACCACCGAAGACGCCATTGCAGACCTTTCCGCATGGTTCATCAAAAAAGTTGCCGCCGGAATCGTCAAAAACTACATTGGAAAATAAGATCTTCAAAGGCTCTCCCAAACGGAGAGCCTTTCTTAATTTTTTATTAAGTTTTTTCAAAAATATTGCGTGTTTTTTCCCGCTGTGGTAACATTGAATCATTGAACAAAAGGAGGTTTTTACTATGTTCTGTCCCAAATGCGGAACCAATGTTCCCGAAAACGACCATTACTGCCCCACCTGCGGAGAACCGGTTTTTGCCAAAAAAACCGTTCCGGATGAAAGCGACCACACCGCAATGTTCGACCCCGAAGACGCAAAAAGGGTAAACATTCTTTCCGCCCTCTGCTACCTTAACTTTCTGTTTATCGTAATTGCGCTTCTTCTTGAACCGAATTCCAAATTCCTCCGCTATCACATCAACCAGAGCCTTGTTCTCACCGTTTTCGGAATCCTTTGCGGACTTGTGAACATTGTTCCGGTCCTCGGCCAGATAGCGTTTACTGTCGGTGCTGTCATGGCGTTTGTTTTTACCGTTATGGGAATCGTCCGCGCAGTAAAATGCCAGGCAACAGATCTTCCGATAATCGGAAAATACACCATCGTAAATTACGACTGATACATAACCGAAAAAGCCGCCGCAAGGCGGTTTTTTTCGTTTTGCAAAGGCTCCCTTGCCTAAAGGGAGCTTTTTTTGAAAAATTTTTCCTATAATATTATAAAAAATATTTGTAATCTATAATAAAGGGTGGTAAAATATAAACTGGTATAATTTGCACAGGAGGTGCTGTTTTAACAATGCCAAGCGACAACATAAGAAACTTTTGTATTATTGCACATATCGACCACGGCAAATCCACCCTTGCCGACAGAATTCTTGAAAACACCGAAGCGGTAACCCCGAGAGAGATGGAAGAACAGCTTCTGGACAACATGGATATTGAACGTGAACGCGGAATTACCATAAAATCCAGAGCGGTACGTCTTGATTACACCGCCGACGACGGAAACAACTATGTCTTCAACCTCATCGATACTCCCGGACACGTTGACTTCAACTATGAGGTTTCCCGCTCTCTCGCAGCATGCGAAGGCGCGGTGCTCATCGTTGACGCTTCCCAGGGTGTTGAGGCACAGACTCTTGCGAACACCTATCTTGCGGTTGACCACAACCTCGAGATCGTTCCCGTAATCAACAAAATCGACCTTCCCGCTGCTGACCCGGAAAGAGTTGCCCATGAAATCGAGGACATCATTGGAATCCCCGCTCTTGATGCTCCGCAGATTTCCGCAAAAACCGGCGTCAACATCCATTCCGTTCTTGAAGCCATTGTCGAAGGTATTCCTTCCCCCGAAGGAAACGACGAAGGTCCTCTTAAAGCCCTTATCTTCGACTCCATTTATGACAGCTACCGCGGCGTTATCGTTTACGTCCGCGTTATCGACGGCGAACTCCATTCCGGCGACAGAATTAAAATGATGTCCACCGGCGCCGAATTTGACGTTGTTGAAGTCGGCTATATGGGCGCAACAAGACTTGTTCCCAGCGGCGTTCTCAAAGCGGGCGAAGTAGGATACATCACCGCTTCCATCAAAACCGTTGCGGATACCGCAGTCGGCGATACCGTCACCCTTGCGGAAAATCCGGCAGAAGAAGCTCTTCCGGGCTATAAAAAAGTAAACCCGATGGTTTACGCGGGTATTTATCCCCTTGACGGCGCAAAATACGGCGACCTTCGCGAAGCTCTTGAAAAGCTCACCCTCAACGATGCTTCTCTCAGCTTTGAGCCGGAAACTTCCGCCGCTCTCGGTTTCGGTTTCCGCTGCGGATTCCTCGGACTTCTTCACATGGAAGTAATCCTCGAGCGTCTTGAGCGCGAATATAACCTTGACCTTATCACAACCGCGCCCAGCGTTGTTTATAAACTCCATCTCAACGACGGACGCACCCTTGAACTTGACAACCCCACAAACTATCCGGACCCCGCGATAATCGATTCCACCGAGGAACCTTACGTCCGTGCTTCGATCTTCACTCCCACCCAGTATATCGGAAGCATTATGGAACTTTGCCAGGAACGCCGCGGAATCTATAAGGATACAAAATATCTTGAAGCTGACCGCTGCGAAGTTCATTATGAACTCCCCCTCGGCGAAATCATCTATGACTTCTTCGATGCTCTTAAAAGCCGCACCAGAGGCTATGCTTCCTTTGACTATGAACCTTGCGGCTATAAAGCAAGCAAACTTGTAAAACTTGATATTCTCCTCAACGGCGATATGGTCGACGCCCTTTCCATGATGGTTTTTGCCGACAACGCTTACCCCAGAGCGAGAAGAATGGTTGAAAGACTCCGCGACAACATAAACCGCCAGCTTTTCGAAGTTCCGGTACAGGCTGCCATCGGCGGAAAGATCATCGCAAGAGAAACCATAAAAGCGCTCCGCAAGGACGTTCTTGCAAAATGTTACGGCGGCGATATTTCCCGAAAGAAAAAGCTTCTTGAAAAACAGAAGGAAGGTAAAAAGAAAATGCGCCGCATAGGCTCCGTCGAGCTTCCGAAAGAAGCGTTCATGGCTGTTCTCAAGCTGGACGATGACTAAAAGCCTTCCCCTATTGGAAGACGAATTTTCCAGATAATTTTTCTTTTTATTAATATAAAAAGAGGTTTTTTGCGAAATTCGGCGTATATAGTATATGTAAGACAAAATTTTAAGAAAAAAGGAGGCGGCATGAAATGAATATCCGCGAAATGACAGAAAATTTTGAACGCGAAACCCTTTCGCCGATGGCGACCCTTTCGGCAGAAACAAAAGGCAGACTTTTTCCTCTTGAATCCGACGGAATACGCACGGATTTTCAGCGCGACAGAGACAGGATCATCCACTGCAAAGCTTTTCGCCGCCTTATGCATAAAACCCAGGTTTTCTTAAGCCCCGAAGGCGACCATTACCGCACCCGCCTTACCCACACCCTTGAGGTTGCGCAGATCGCGAGAACAATGGCTTCTGCGCTTCGCCTTAACGAAAACCTTACGGAAGCAATTGCACTTGGACATGACCTCGGGCACACTCCCTTCGGTCACGCAGGCGAAAGAGCCCTTAACGAAATCGCTCCCGGCGGTTTCCGCCATTTTGAACAGAGCCTTCGCGTAATCGACGTTCTTGAAAGGGACGGAAAAGGCCTTAACCTCACCTACGAGGTCAGGGACGGAATCGTCTGTCACACCAAAGGCAAGGAAGCGGACACCCCGGAAGGCAAACTTGTCAAACTTGCCGACCATTTTGCTTATGCTCATCACGATTATGAGGACGCTGTCCGCGCAGGAGTTCTTTCCGAAGCGGCCGTTCCCGCGGAGGTAAAAGAGATCCTCGGCGAAGGAGCAACACCCCGCCTTGCAAAAATGATAACTTCCGTTATCGAAAATTCAAAGGAAGATATCTGCATGGCACCGGAAGTTGCCGCAGCAAGCAAGCTTCTTGAAGAATTCATGTTTGCCAACGTTTACACAAACCCCGTTGCAAAATCCCAGGAGCACAAGGCCGAGGCGCTTGTAAAAGCTCTTTATGAATTTTTCCTTGAAAACGCAAACGCCCTTCCGGCGGAATATCAGTCCATCGCCATGCGCGACGGACTTGACAGAGCGGTCTGCGATTACATCAGTGGAATGAGCGACCGTTACGCCATCAAGCTTTATAACGATTTCTTTGTTCCGAAAGGCTGGAGCAGAGAATAAACCGACACCTCCCTTTAATAAGTGAGGCATTTATTCCCGAAAGGAGGCGAAGCCTTTTTGATTCCGCAAAGTTTTATTGAAGAACTTAAAATAAACAGCGATATCGAATCCGTTATTTCAAGCTACGTCCAGCTTAGAAAACGCGGAAGAATTTCCACCGGGCTTTGCCCTTTCCATTCCGAAAAAACAGGTTCCTTCACCGTTTATCCGGAAAGCCAATCGTTTTACTGCTTCGGCTGCGGAGCAGGCGGGGACGTTATCGGATTTATCCGGAGGATCGAGAACCTTGAATATGTCGAGGCGATAAAATTCCTTGCGCAGCGCGCCGGAATGAACGTTCCGGAGGACGCGGCGGAGGACAAAACCGCCCTTCTTAAGACAAAAATCCTTGAAATGAACCGGGAAGCCGCAAGGTTTTATTTTTCCGAACTTACAAAACCAAGCGGAAAAGCCGCCCTTGATTATCTTCTCGGAAGAGGACTTGAACCAAAAACCATAAAGCATTTCGGGCTTGGCTATGCGCCGAACGAATGGACAAGGCTTACCGACCTTCTTGCGTCAAAAGGCTATCGTTACGATGATATGGTTGCGGCCCAGCTTTCGCGCAAAAGCGAAAAAAGCGGACGCTATTACGACGTTTTCCGCGACAGGGTCATGTTCCCCATCATCGATCTTCGCGGAAACGTAATCGGCTTTGGCGGAAGAAAAATGAGCGGCGACGGCCCGAAATATTACAACTCGCCGGATACTCCGGTTTTCAAGAAAACCAAGAATCTTTTTGCCCTCAACTTTGCAAAAAAACAAAAGCTTGAGCGGCTTATCCTTTGCGAAGGATATATGGACGTTATCGCCATGCACCAGGCGGGTTTCACCGAAGCGGTGGCTTCCCTTGGAACTTCGCTGACTTCCGACCAATGCAGGCTTGCTTCTTCCTATGTTGAGGAAGCCGTTCTTGCTTATGATTCGGACGAAGCGGGACAGAAAGCAACAAAGCGCGCCATCGGACTTCTTGACGAAGTCGGAATCCGTTCAAAAGTTCTTTCCATCCCCGACGCAAAGGACCCGGACGAATATATCAAAAAATTCGGCGGAGCAAGATTTAAAAAACTTATTGAACAGAGCGCAGGCTCCGTTGAATACGAACTTTCAAAAATCGGAAGAAAATATGACACCGAAACGCCCG
Source organism: Oscillospiraceae bacterium (assembly GCA_045636625.1). Classification (GTDB taxonomy): domain Bacteria; phylum Bacillota; class Clostridia; order Oscillospirales; family Ruminococcaceae; genus UMGS1668. The sequence goes on along the minus strand of JAZTXW010000115.1, from coordinate 18,903 downwards.
AAGGAAAAATCGGAGCGCTTAAAGAGGCTGTCGGGCTTCTGGCGGATATGAAAAATCCGCTTGAGCGCGAAGTCTGGGCAGCAAAGCTTGCAAGAGATTACGGCACCACGAAGGAAGGTATCCTTACTCAGGTGCAGACGAAAATCAAGCGCAGGGCAAGAGCCGAAGGCAACAGAGCCATTATTGCGCAAAGCGCCCAAAGCGCAACTTTCGGCGGAATCGTTCCCGAAAAGCTTAAAAATCCCGCTTCCGCCGCGGCGGAAGAAAGACTTCTCGGCGCGATAATGCGTCATCCGGAAGTTCTGAGCACCGTGAGCACCTCCGTTTCTCCGGAAGATTTCGTCTGTGAGCTTTACGGACATTTTTACCGGAAGATTTTAACCACTTTGAGCACCAAGGCGGAAATATCCCTTACCCTTTTCGGTGAAGATTTCACTCTTGAGCAGCAGGGAATCATGGCAAAACTTGCAAACCTTGCAAGAGAGCACCAGTATTCCGCGGAAGACGCCGCAGAAGCGGCAAAAACGATCCTTCGCCTTAAAGAAAAGAAAAACGATAAGGAGATCGGCGAACTTTCCGGAACGGAACTTGCGGATTATATCGATAAAATGCGCAAGGCGAAAAAATAAAAATCCTTCCCTTCAGTCAAGGGAGGTTTTTGATAAGTTACCCACAACATAACATAGATATTTTTTCAGGGGGAATTTAAAATGGCAGAAAAGAAAACAACTCTTTCCGAACTTATTGAAAACGGAAAAGCAAAAGGCAAACTTACAACCAAAGAAATCACCGATTTCATCGAAGAAATGGACTTTGAGGTTGAGCAGGTCGATAAACTCTATGATATCCTCGAAAGCAACAATATCGAGATTATCGAAGACTTTTCCGCAACCGCAGACCTTGATTTTGACCTTTCCGACGTTGAAGGCGACAGCATCGACGAGGACGGCACCATTATCGAAGGTATCAACATCGATGACCCGGTAAAAGTTTACCTTAAAGAAATCGGCCGCGTTCCGCTTCTTACTCCCGATGAGGAAGTTGAACTTGCCGAAAGAATGGCAACCGGCGACCCCTATGCAAGAAAACGCCTTTCCGAAGCAAACCTCCGTCTTGTTGTTTCCATTGCAAAACGCTATGTAGGACGCGGAATGCAGTTCCTTGACCTTATTCAGGAAGGCAACCTCGGTCTTATCAAAGCGGTTGAAAAATTTGACCACACCAAAGGCTTCAAATTCTCCACCTATGCAACATGGTGGATCCGCCAGGCAATCACCAGAGCTATCGCCGACCAGGCAAGAACCATCCGTATCCCTGTTCACATGGTGGAAACCATCAACAAGGTAAAAAAGGTCAGCTCCCAGCTTCTTCACCAGAACGGTCACGAACCCACCGCCGAGGAGATCGCTTTCGAGCTTGATATGCCCGTTGATAAAGTCCGCGAGATCATGAGAGTTGCACAGGAACCGGTTTCCCTTGAAACCCCTATCGGTGAGGAAGAGGACAGCCATCTTGGCGACTTCATTCCCGACGACGATGCTCCGGCACCGGCAGACGCAGCTTCCCACACTCTTCTTAAAGAGCAGCTTGCCGACGTTCTTAAAACCCTTACCCCCAGAGAAGAAAAAGTTCTTCGTCTTCGTTTCGGTCTTGATGACGGAAGACCCAGAACCCTTGAGGAAGTCGGTAAGGAATTCAACGTAACCCGTGAGCGTATCCGTCAGATCGAAGCAAAAGCTCTTCGCAAGCTCCGTCATCCCAGCCGCAGCAAAAAACTCAAGGATTTCATTGACTGATACGGTTTCTCCGACGTAAAAACCTCCTCAGAGGAGGAGGCGTCATTTCCTCAAGGAAATGACGGAGGAGGAATTATTTAATAACGCAGAACGCGGCTGAATATTTGTCAGGGATCATCCCTCCCCAGTCTGCTTCGCAGACAGCCTCTCCTCTGAAGGGCTGTAAGTTATGACATAAAATCTTCCAGAAGGGATTCAAGTTCGCTTTCAGAAGAAATGACTATTCCTTCGGAAAGGCGTTCGCGGTCCTCCTGCGGAAGATTCCTGACAAAAAAATCGTATATCACGTTCGGATAGGGGCTTTCGCCCACAAAAAGGGCGAGCTTTTCATCGAAAATTCCAAGGACGGTTTTTTTCGGTTTTTCTTCTGAAACCGAAATTTCGTTTTCCGCCGGAACAGGATCTTTTTCATCCGAAAAATGCTTTTCCAAGGCAAAAAAGCCGGTTACTATTGTTCCTGTTACAAGAATTGCCGCCAAAGCCGCCGCAAAAGTGTGTTCCATTATTCAAAAACCCCTTTCCGGAATATTCCATAGTCTATTTTTAACAGGTTGTTCACCAAATAATCATTTGGCGAGGTATAATATAATATAAAGCTTCTCCCAAAGGGAGGCATTCTCCAGCAAAAGGAGGACAGATAAATGCAATCAAAAAAGAAAAATGATCAGCCGAAGGAAATCCCGCTCTGGCGCAAGATACTTAAAGGATTTTTCCGTTTTCTCGGAAGAGCGTTTGTAACCGTTCTTTCCGTTATCATTATAAGCGGCTGTATCATCGGATGTGTACTTGCGACAGTCATTCTCGGAATGGTTGACGACGCGGAAGTTGTTGACCTTGATCAGCTTGAACTCAGCTACACAACCATAATCTATACAAAAGATCCCGAAACCGGAGTTTATGTCGAAGATACCAAGCTTTACGGCGAAAGCGGAAAGCTTATCTGGGCAGATTACGAACAGTTCCCGGATTACCTCATCGATACGGTTGTTGCCGCGGAGGACAAACGTTTCTGGCAGCACCAGGGAGTTGACTTTGCCCGAACCATTCAGGCAACCACCGACTTCCTTACCGGCGGCGACAGCGGCGGCGGTTCCACCATTACCCAGCAGCTTATCAAAAACGTCACCGGCGCAAACGAAGTCCGAATCGACCGTAAGGTAAAGGAAATTTTCAACGCCCTTGCGCTTGAAAAACAATATTCCAAACAGCAGATCCTTGAGGCATATCTTAACGTAATCGCGCTTGGTTACAACACCAAGGGTGTCCAGGCGGCGGCAAATATGTATTACGACAAGGATATTTCCGAACTTACCCTTACGGAATGCGCAGGACTTATCGCAATCACCAACAACCCCAGTATCTATGAACCTTTCGGTCACCCGGAAAACAACAAGGGCCGCCGCGAATATATTTACGGCGAAATGCTTGAAATGGGTTATATCAACAGAACCGAATACGATACCCTTTGCGGAGTTGATATCGTAACTTCCAAAGGTCAGGTTACCGGAAAAGAATCCAGCAAATACACTTCCTGGTTCACCGACTATGTGATCGATGACGTTATCAGCGACCTTATGGACGAATACGGCTGGGATTATGAAACCGCTTCCTACAACCTTTACAACGGCGGTTACAGAGTTTACGCCACCGTTGATAACCGAATCCAGGAAATAGTCGAGGATTATTATGAAAATCCCGAGGGTTTCCCGAAAGTAAGAAACGAAATCCAGCCGGATTCCGCCTTTGTAGTTCTTAACTATGACGGCGAAGTTGTTGCGATAGTCGGCGGAAAAGGCGAAAAAACCGGTTCCCGCCTTTTCAACATTGCGGCACACGGCAAAAGACATATCGGTTCAACAATCAAACCGATCTCTTCCTATGCGCTTGCCATTGAAAACGACCTTATCACTTTCTCCACCGTTCTTACGGACGAACCGATTTATAAAGAGGGAGAAACTGTTGGCAGCACCACTTTCAAAGCCGACTGGCCGGTAAACTATTTTGCGGGATATATGGGCGATATCGATGTCAGAACGGCGGTTGCCCGCTCCATCAACACGATCCCCGTAAAACTTGTTGAAAGACTTACCCCGAGAACGGTTTTCGATTTCCTTACCCAGAAGCTTCATATCACAACCCTTGTTGAAACCGGAGCCAACAACGACGTTGCGGTAGCTCCGATGGCGCTCGGTTCCTTTACCCAGGGCGTAAGCCCCATTGAGCTTGCGGGTGCTTACCAGATGATAGGCAACGGCGGACTTTATATCGAGCCCCATTCCTATACCAAAGTTCTTGACAGCGAAGGCGCGGTCATCCTTACCGCAAACACCGCTCCGGAGCGTGTTATTTCCGCAGAAACTTCCATGATACTCAACAAACTTTGCCAGGAAGTTGTTTACGGCGAATACGGTACCGCAAACTCCACCGCCCAGATCCCCGGTTTCACCGTTGCGGGCAAAACCGGTTCCGCTTCCGACAACACCGACCTCTGGTTCGTCGGAATGACCCCCCAGTATCTCGGCGTTTGCTGGCTTGGATATTCCGAAGGAATGAAGGAGATCAAATACAGCTCCTATCCTACTCCGATTATCTGGCAGGCGATTATGAAACAGGTAATGCAGGGCGAAGACCCGAACGTCGGATTCCCGGAAAGCACCAACGTTGTTTCCGCAACTTACTGCACCGCTTCCGGCGACCTTGCGGGTTCCGGCTGTTCCGTGACAAAAACCGGCTGGTATAAAAAGAACAACCTTCCCGGAAACTGCACAAGATGTTACGGAGATTCCAGCGGCCTTTGGGGCGACAACGATAATTTCTGGAACAACGGCAGCGACGATGACAGCGGCGAAAGCGGTTTTGGAAACGGTGGTTTCGGAAACGGCGGTTTCGGAAATCTGTTCGGTTAAAATTTATAAAAACAAAAGCGTGCTTTGTTTTTCAAAGCACGCTTTTTTTATGTAATTTTCTGTCGGTGCAAACCTGTACTACACTTTTAAATATAAATATGGTATTATAACTATATATAAACCTTTTTTCAGAAAGGCGGCGAAAAAATGCTCCGTTTCATAATCGGAACAAACGGCGAAGCAAGGCGAAAGGCTCTTTATGAAGATATCGCAAAAGAAAGCTCTTCCGTTCTCATCGTTCCCGAACAGTATTCTTTTGAAAGCGAAAAGCTCCTTGATGAATTCCTCGGTCCCGAAAAAGCCGGAAACGTTGAGGTGCTTGGTTTTTCACGCCTTTGCAACAGCATTTTCAGAAGATTCGGCGGTCTTGCCGGAGAATATACCGACGACACGACAAAGCTTCTTCTTATGGGTGCTGCGCTTTCCGCCTGCGGGGATGAACTTGATTATTACCGTAAAAATATCCACGGAACGGCTTTTATCAAAAAGCTTGTTTCCATGGACAGCGAAATGAAAAACGCCGGGGTTTCCCCTTCTGAACTTGAAGCGATTTCTGAAAAAGGCGGTACCCTCGGAAGAAAGGCAAAGGATCTTTCCGTTATTCTTGAACTTTATAACGCAATGCTTGAAAAAAGCTATATCGATCCCCTTACAGATATAAAACGCGCCTGCGACATTCTTTCCGAAAACGATTTTTTCAGCGAAAAACCGGTTTTTATCGATAACTTCACCGGTTTTACCGGAAGCGAATATAAACTGCTTTCCCGGATTTTAAATCAATCTCCCCTTGTTGAAATCAGCCTTTGCTGCGATTCAATATACGATCTTTCCGGCGGCACCGGACTTTTTTCAAAAACCCAGCGCACTGCCGGACGCCTTGAAAAACTTGCGAAAGAAGCCGGCGCAAAGATTATGACCCCGGTTTTTGCGGAAAATGAAAACGACCCGCGCTCCGGCGCGATTATTGACATTGAGGATAATTTTTTCCGCGGAAGAGCGGAAAAAAGCCGCAACTTCGGAGAAGTCCGCTGCATAAAAGCCGTTGACCCTTATGACGAAGCGAATTTTGTCGCGGTAATGGCCCGTTCCCTTGCGGAAGAACAGGGTTACCGCTGGAGGGATATGGCGATCATTGCAAGAGATCTTTCCCCTTATGAACACGCGCTTCCCGCGGCTTTCCGCCGCGCGGGGATCCCTCTTTATATGGACAGAACCGCAAACCTTTCCGCCCATCCTCTTTCGGCTTTTATTTCCGCCTCACTTTCCGCAATCCGCGAAAACTTTTCTTCCGCGGAAATACTCCGCCTTCTTAAAACCGGAATTCTTCCGATTTCGACGGAGGATATTTCGGAATTTGAAAACTATTGCTTTGTCTGGAACATCCGCGGTTCGCTTTTCCTCGAACCGTTTACCGGAAGCCCGGAGGGTTTTCGTGAACTCCAGGAGAATGACGCGGAGCTTCTTGAAAGGCTCAATATGCTCCGTGAAAGGATAATAAATCCCCTTGAAAAACTGAAAAAAAGGATTTCCGGCGCGGACGGAAAGGAATTTGCCGGAGCTTTTTACGATTATCTTTGCAAATGCGAAGTTACCGAAGGTCTTCGCAGACTTTATGACGAACTTTATGATTCCGGCGAAACCGCCGCGGCAGAAAATCTTGATTCCTTCTGGAATTACACCGTTTCCGCTCTTGACCGTTTCAGCTCCGCCCTTTGCGGGGTTCGTCTTGAAAAAGACACCGTTTCCAAGCTTTTTGAACTTGTTATCGAACAGGCGGAAATCGGCGTTCTTCCTCATACTCTTGACTGCGTTTCCGCGGGCACCGCGGACAGAATGCGTCCTTCCGATATAAAAGCGGTCTTTATAATCGGACTTTGCGACGGAATATTCCCCGCAAGGCCTTCCGAAAATTCGCTTTTCACCGACGAAGAACGAAAAATTCTTGCGGATGAGGGAATAGACCTTGGCGAAGGCGAAAACGACGCTGTTCTTTCCGAAAGAATGTATGCATATTCGGCTTTTACAAGCGCTTCGGAAAAGGTTTTTGCCTCCTATCCCGGCTGTGACGTTGCCTCCGATGAACAAAGTCCTTCCGTGCTCATAGGAAGACTCCGTGAAGCGGTGGGATCGCTTCCGGTGGAATCAACTTCGGAATTCCGGGAGGATTTCTGGCTTTGCAGCGAAAGTTTTGCCTTTGAACACCTTGCTTCCTTCGGAAATTCCGCCGACGGCAAAACAGCCGCACTTAAAAAATATTTTTCGGAAAAGGAACTTTGGGCAGAGCGTGCTCAAAAGCTCGGTTCTTCCGTCGAGGCGGAAAACTTTGCCCTTGGCGACCCGGAAACCGCCGAAAAGCTTTTCGGAAAAAACTTCCGTTTTTCTCCGACAAAGCTTGATACCTACGGTCAGTGTCCTTTTTCCTATTTTATAAAATCCGGACTTGTGCTCAGAGAAAGGCAGAAAGCGGAGCTTTCTCCCCTTTCCGCCGGAACGCTCATCCACCATGTGCTCAGCCTGCTTATTCCGAAGTTCGGAGGAAGGGGGCTTGCCGCTCTTTCCGATGAAGAGCTCCGCAGAGAGGTCGACCTTGTGCTCAGGGAATATCTTGACAGCGTTATGGGCAGCGAAAAAGGCAAAACCGCCCGGTTTATGTATCTTTACCGCAGAACAGCCGGCTTTATCACAAGGCTTCTTCGAAGATTGGGCGAAGAATTCTTCCATTCCGAATTTGTTCCTTTTGCTTTTGAGGAACCTCTTGGCGGAAAAAACGTCGGACTTTATCAGCTTGAAACTCCGGACGGAAGAAAAATTTCCGTCGAGGGCACCATCGACAGGATCGACGTGCTCGACAAAAACGGAAGCCGCTACGTAAGGGTCGTGGACTATAAAACCGGTTCAAAAGAATTTGCCCTTTGTGACGTTTATTACGGAATAAACATACAGATGCTTGTTTATCTTTTCTCGATTCAGTCAGAAGGCAAAAACGAGCTTTCCGGCTCGGTCCCTTCCGGCGTTCTTTATATGCCGGCAAAAAACTCCGTGCTCAAAATGGAACGCAGCGACACCCAGGAACAGGTTGCCGACGCAAGACGGAAGAATTTCCGCATGAACGGCCTTCTTCTTGATGATCCGGAGGTGCTCGAAGCTATGGAACCGGGACTTGCGGGTCTTTATATCCCGGTTAAACAGAACAAGATCGACAAATCTGAATCCGTCGCAAGTCTTGCGGAATTCGGAGTTATCAAAAACCATATAGATTCCCTGCTCATCAATATTGCGGATGAACTTTCTTCCGGAAAGATCTGCGCCGTTCCCTATATAAAAAGCAATTTTTCTCCCTGTGACAATTGCCGCTATAAGGTTATTTGCAGAAGAAGCGACAGTGCGCCTTTTGTTGAGCACGAAACTTTTAAGAAAAACGAATTCTTTGAGAAAGTGAAAGGCGGTGAGGATAATGGCTGAACGCATGTGGAATGAGGATCAGCTTTCCGCAATCACCGCATTCGGCGGAAACATCCTTGTTTCTGCCGCCGCAGGAAGCGGAAAAACCGCCGTTCTTGTCGAAAGAGTCATCCGTATGCTCACGGACCCCGAAAACCCGGTTGACGCCGACAGACTTCTTATAGTCACCTTCACAAAACTTGCCGCCGCGGAGATGCGAAGCCGCATCAACGAGGAACTTTCCCGTCTTGCCCTTGAAAAACCGGGTGATCCCCTTCTTTCAAGACAGCTTCTCCTTATGGAGCGTGCTCATATCGGAACCATACATTCCTTCTGTTCCGATATAGTCCGTGAAAACACAAGCCTTCTCGGACTTATGCCGGATCCTTCCGTTGCGGATGAGGACGAAGCCGCGGATATTTCCTTCGCGGCGCTTGAGGATACGGTTGAAAAATTCTATTCCGAAGGTGACGAGACCTTTTCCGAACTTTCCGAAACTCTTGGTGCGGGAAGGGACGATTCCGGTCTTTCGGAAGCGGTGCTCACTCTTTACCGTTTTATAAGCGCCATGCCGCATTACGAGGAATGGCTTTCGGATAAACTTGATATGTACGATCCTTCTGTTCCTCCCGGTGAAACTCCCTGGGGCGCGGCTTTGTTCAGATATGCGCACACCATGCTTGATTATTTCTGTATGCAGGTGCGCTCACTGATCGAGGAATGCGAGGATTGTGATTGCAAGGAATACGCCGATATGTTCCGGGATGACCTTTTTATCCTTGAAAATCTTATCGCTCATGCCCGCAGAAAAGATTGGGATTCTTTCCGCATAGCTGTTTCGAACCCCGGTTTTATGAACAGGCCGAGAATCAAAAACTTTGATTCAAGCTTCAAAGATTATATCGGGGATATGAGAAACGAATATTTCGGTTCAAAGGGACTTATCAAAACGGTTCTTGCGAAGGAATTTTCCGTCAGCGAAGCGGAATTTTGTGAGGACGTTTCCGCCCTTGGAAAATATTTTGAATGTCTTTCAAAAGTAACTCTTGAATATGACCGGCGTTTCCGCGAGATCAAACGCGAAAAGGGGCTTGTGGATTACACCGACCTTGAACAGTTCACCCTTTCGGTCCTTACCGAAAAGAACGAAAAAGGCGAATATGTTCCTTCCGAATCCGCAAAGGAAGTTGCCGCAAGGTTTGATTATATCCTTGTTGATGAATGTCAGGACAACAACAAAGTTCAGGACACCATTTTCAGAACCATTTCCCGCGGGGACAACCTTTTCTTCGTCGGCGACGTTAAACAAAGCATTTACCGTTTCCGCCAGGCAATGCCGGAGCTTTTTCTTGAAAAGCGTAAAAACTGGCCGCTTCTTAAAGAAAAAGGAACTTTTCCGGCAACGGTCATACTCGGCAAAAACTACCGAAGCAGAAAGAACATTGCCGGCGCGGTAAACTTTATTTTCCGCATTATCATGTCCGCGGAAGCGGCGGAAATCGATTATAACGATTCCGAAAAGCTTGTTCCGGAAGCGATTTTCCCCGAAAGCCCGGAAGTCCGCAACGAATTTTTGCTTATTGAAGGCGGAAACGATTCGGTCAAAGCCGAAGCCGAAGCGGTTGCCGACAGAATAACCGAAATGATCCGGGACGGGGTCACCATCAACGACAAAGGTACCCTTCGTCCGATCCGCTATTCCGATATATGTATTCTTTTCCGCGCCGCAAAAGGAAGGGCGGAGATCTTTCTTTCCGCTCTTCGCAACCGCGGAATCGGCTGCCGCAGCGAAAAAGACAAAGGTTTCCTTTCAAGACCGGAAGTTGCCGCGGTAATCGACGTACTCAAGGCGGTTGACAATCCCCTTCTGGATATTCCCCTTGCGGGCGCGATGCTTTCGGAAATGTTCCTTTTCACCCCGGACGAAATTGCGAATATCCGTGCGGAAAGCAGAAAACTTCCGCTTTATTCTTCGGTTAAACAGGCGGCGGAAAACGGAAACGAAAAAGCAAAAAACTTTATCGGAACGCTTGATTCCCTTAGGAAAACAGCCGCTTATGAACGCAGCGACACCGTTATAGAAAAACTTTATGATATGACCGCTTTTCCGCAGGTCATGCGAAGCTGTGACGGCGGCGAAATCAAACTTGCCAACCTGCGGCTTCTTATCAAATACGCCGCGGACAGGGAGAAAAACGGCGCCCACGGACTTTCGTCCTTTGTTCGTTTTATCGGAAGACTTGAGGAACGCCGTTCCGACCTTAAACCCGCCGGTTCTTCCGGCGACGGCGGAAACTGTGTTCGTATAATGTCCGTTCACGGTTCAAAAGGTCTTGAATTCCCGGTCGTTTTCCTTTGCGATACCGCAAGAGCCTTCCGCACTGATAATTCCGAAACAACTCTTCTTCATCCGGAACTCGGTTTTGCCTGCCCCGCAAGAGAACCTCTCTCCGGCGCAAGATACACCACGACCATGCAGTATGCTCTTCGCCGGGAACTCCACCGCTATTCCCTTGCGGAAGAGATGAGGATACTTTACGTTGCCCTTACAAGGCCGAAGGAAAATCTTATCATAACCTGCTGCAAAAAGAACTGTGAAAACTATCTGCGCTCTCTTGCCGCAAAAGCAAGATGCGGAGATACTCTTGATACTTTTTCGATAATTTCCGCAAGGTCGGAATCCGATTGGATTCTTTCCGCGCTTTTGCGCCACCCGGACGCAGGAAACTTCAGAAAACTGACGGATTTTGAGGACAGCTTCACTCTTTCCGACGATACGAAATGGAGCTTCAGAATATGTTCCGAGGAAAGAGAAACCGAGGAAATCCAAAAAGAGGAAAGCGTTTTTGCTCTTCCGGATGAAAAGCTCTATCTTTCACTTATCGAAAGGGAAAAATGGAAATATCCCTTTGCGGCGTCCGAAAAAATCCCCGCAAAGGCCGGCGTTTCTGCCCTTACCCATCAGGAAATCCACAGGAAGCTTCTTTTTTCCGCAAAACCGACAGGCGGAGAACTTTCCGGCGCGGACAGAGGAACCGCTCTTCACACTTTCATGCAGTTCTGCGATTTTGAACTTGCGAAAGCTGACCCCAAAGCGGAAATCGCGCGGCTTCTTGAAAATAAGTTCATTACCGAAAAACAGGCCGGCGCCATTGATCCGAAAAAGATTTCCGCTTTCTTTGACGGAGAACTTTTCCGAAGGATCGAAAAATCTCCCAAGGTCTGGCGCGAACTCAGGTTCGTGCGCGGTATCCCCGCTTTGGAACTCGGTTACGAAGGCGCCTCGGAAGAGGACAAAATCACCGTTCAGGGCGTTGCGGACTGCGTTTTTGAGGAAGACGGAAAGCTTATAGTTGTTGACTACAAAACGGATTACGTCGAAGATATTGAAGAGCTTCGCCTTCGCTATGCGGCACAGCTTTCGATGTACCGCCGCCTTCTTTCCGAAAGTCTTGGAAAGGAAGTTTCCTCCGCAATAATCTGGTCCTTCCGCTTCGGAAAAGAACTTGAGGTTTAATAAAACATATAATTTCGGGCACGTCCTTAAAAAAGGCGTGCCCGTTTTTTTATTGAACTTTTCCGGAATTTTCCTTTAAGCCTGCGCATATATTCAGTCAGGAAAACGCGCGGGAGGTGATTATTACGGACAAGAGGAAAAGAAAAAACTTTTTACCCGAAAAAGCGAAGGAAAACCTTCTTTCCGGCGCAGCTTTTTTTGCCCGTACCCTGTTCGGGGTTTTCTGCTGTTTTCTTGGAATGAACATGGTGCTTTCCCTTGCGGAAAAAGGCGACAGCGTTTTTTACTATGCTCTTGCCTTTGCTTCCCCGGGAAGCGCAGCGGAAATTCTTTCAAGACCCTTTCCGGAAGAAGATGACCCCGCTCCCGCTCTTCCGGAAAAAGAAGATCCTCCATCCGATGAAGTTCCGAAGGAGGAAATCGCTTTTCTTCCAAAACCCGAAATCCTTCCCGAAATTCCGGAAAAACGGCGCGGAAAGGTTACAGAAACACATTATTCCGCCGAAGAAGGCGGAGTTTACGTCGCTTTTAAAAACGCGATGATAAAAAACTGCACTTCCCACAGCGCGAAAAAAATCCTTTCCATGCTTGAAACCCCGCACAGCCTTTCGCCGGAAAAATCCCCCTCGTTCCTTATTTATCACACCCACGCAACAGAAAGTTTTGAACCTTTTGACAGAGGTTTTTTTGATACCGAAAGCGGTTGGCGCAGCACCGACCCGGACGTTAATATGATCTCCGTAGGAGATTCTCTTACCTCGGTTCTTGCGGAAAAAGGTTTCGGCGTAATACATGACGGAACCATGCACGACGATCCGGGATACACCGGTTCCTATCAGCGAAGCGCCGTTACTGTTTCGGAACATCTTTCGCAGAACGAAAGCCTTACGGTATGCCTTGATATTCATCGGGACGCCATTGAACCTTCGAAAACGGAGATAATCAAACCCACCGCCGTTATAAACGGAAGAAAAGCCGCCCAGATTATGATAATTTCCGGATGCGACGACGGAAGCATGAATATGCCCGGTTATTGGGAAAATCTCCGCTTTGCCGCCGCCCTTGCAAACAAGCTTGAGGAACTTTATCCCGGAATCTGCCGCCCGATACTTTTTGATTACCGGAAATACAACATGGATCTTTCCCCGGGGCTGCTCCTTATTGAAATCGGCGCAACCGGGAACACCCTTGAGGAAGCAAAATATTCCGCTGAACTTTTGGGAAACGCCCTTGCGCAGCTTTTTTCTGAATAAATTTTTTTAAAAACGCCAAACCTTTTTTAAAAAGAAAGGTGGCGTTTTTTTGTCCGGATATTTTAAAAGAGCTTTTGCGGTAGCTTTTTCGGCGGCCGTTTTATTTATTGTTCTTGTTTTTGCATTTGAACTTGTTAACCGCCGCACCGAAAAAAGCGGTTTTTCCTCCGGGGAAGTTTTCTCGCTTGCTTACGAAGAACCTTTTCTTTCCGGGGAATTTTTCGGGGAAGAATTTTCGGTTGATTTTTCGCTTTTCTTAAAAGCCCTTTCTTTCGGAAAGAACTTTCTTATTCTTCTTCCGCCTTTTATAAGGTTTTTCTTTGTTTTTTTGTTTTCGCAATGACGAAAAAAATTTTTTAAAAACGGGGGTTGACAAAACCGTTCTACTGCGATAGAATGAAGCCGTAGAATTCTACTGCAATAGAACGAGAGGTGATAACTTTGTCCGAAAAACTTTTTTCTTCGGAAATTCGCGTTATGGAACTTCTTTGGGAAAAAGGCGAGCTTTCCGCAAAAGATATTGCGGCCGCTCTTGCCGAAAAAACCGGTTGGAGCAAAACAACAACCTACACCGTAATCAAAAAATGTGTTGAAAAAGGCGCCGTAATCCGCAGCGACCCGGGGTTTATCTGCAAAGCTTCCGTTTCAAAAAACGAAGTTCAGGAAACGGAAACCTTTGAACTTATCGACAGACTTTTCGACGGTTCTCCGGATCTTCTTATTTCCGCACTTATCGGAAGCGGAAAAATAAGCCCGGAACAGCTCCGCAGTCTGAGAGAAATGGTCAATAAACCGGAGGAAGAACAATGAATGGCCTTCTTTTTGCGAACATTGGAGCAATAGCCGCCGCTTCGGCAGTTTTTCTGGTGCGCAGGCTGTTTATGGACAAAATCCGCCCGAAAGTTTTTGTAATTCTATGGATGCTGATAATCTTCCGGCTTTTGCTTCCCTTTGAATTTTCTTCCGGCGCAAGCATTTATGCGCCCATAGAAAAACCGAAAACAGAAACAGATTTTTCTGAACCGATTTTTCTTTTGGAAGAGGAACCGGAATATATTATTCAGCATTACCATGAAATCGAAGAAAATCTTTCAGAAGTTTTGGAAAAACCGAAAGCCGAAATTTCTCCCCATGTGATACTCCTTTTAATATATCTTTCCGGCGCGGTTTTTACCGGCGGAATTTTGCTTAAAAAGCATCGCTCTGCTACCGTTTCTGTCCTTCGGGGCTGTGTTCCTTTCGACGAAGTTCCCGAAATTTATAAAGACGGAAAAACCCGTTTTTATAAAAGCAAAAACCTTGCTTCACCCCTCAGCTTCGGGATTTTGCGTCCTGTGATTGTTATTCCAGAAGAAACAACCGACGAACAGCTTCCTTTTGTTCTTTTGCACGAGCACACCCACATCAAAGACCGGGACGCGGTACTTAAACTTGCGGCACTTTGCGCCCTTTCGCTCAACTGGTTCAACCCGGCAATATGGTTTGTGGTGAAATATTTTGACCGGGATCTTGAAAGATACTGTGACGAAAGGGTTCTTTCCGCAATCGGAACGGAAAATGCTTCCGGCTACGCGAATACTATCCTTGACTTTGCGGAGCGTGAAAGCCTTTCGCTAAGCTGTTTCAGCGCCGCTTCCCTCAGCGAAAGAGTGATTTCCATCATGAAAAACAAAAATAAAAAAGGTGGCTTTTTTGCCGGCGGGGCAATTCTTTTCGCCGTTGTTCTTGTTATGACTGCATGCGGAACTCTGCCCGAAAAAAAAGAAGAAATTTATCCGGATAACGGAGAATTTCTTGAACTCATCAAAAACGCCAAATGGGAAGTTATTGATGAGATGAATGAGTTTATTGAGCTTGAGGACCCAAGGCTTGGGGAAGTTGCCATCACGAAAACTGCTTTTGAAGGAGAAGAAAGCCTTTTCTATTCCTGGAGCTTTGAACATCTTCCGGTAAGAAGAATCATTATTAAGGATTTGGGCTTTCCGGAAAGCAACGATGATTTCAAAATCTTCTGCATCAATGATAACAGATCCAACGTTATAAATCTCGGTGATTACGAATATCTTCTTGAACGGGGTTTCAGAATAGAATATGAACAGGGAGACCTTATCCTCTGCTCCGAAAAACCTCTTTCCGAACCGAGCGAAGAACTCAGCATAAACATTTTCGCCGACCCGAACGAAATTGAAATCGTTTCGGAAGTCACGGAGATAAGGTACCTAAATCCAGAGTTTTACCGTGACGAGGAGCTTATTGGATATTACGGTGACGAAGCACCGAACAATTATGTAACCTCGGCATTCCGTTCGGAGGACGAAGTTGAAATCAGATCTGTAACCGTTAAAAACTTCGGTTTCAGCTCCGTTAACCTTGCGGATATCTATCTTTACGAAAGCAGCGATTTCCGGGTTGAAGCAACCTGGGGTGACCAGATGCGCGAAGCGGGTTTTTCCGTTGAAATTTCCAATGACGGTGATGTAATCATTTCCACGGCGGAGGAAAACTATTCGATAGCGGAAAATTTCGACCTGAGAATCTATATGGATTTTGATTCCGTTGATTTTAACTGTTCCCTTCCAGTAAAACGGATTATGCAAGGTCTTTATCCAATTGCCGAAAATTCCGGAACAGATAATTCTGTTATAACCTTGGATACGGATATTGAATTCATCTGGCCGGCATCAAAAGATAGTTATCTCTGCGCGGGATTTGGAAGCTATAAAGGGCACACCGGTGTTGATATCGCTTCCGAAAACGAAAACAAAGACATCTACGCCGCCGCGGACGGCAAAGTTGTTAAAGTGAAATTTGGCAGCACCGGTTACGGATATCACGTTATCATCGACCACGGAAACAGCGTTCATACCTGTTATGCCCATTGTTCGGACATCTTTGTAAAAGAGGGACAGGAAGTTAAAGCAGGAGACCTCATCGCATCCATGGGCTCAACGGGAAATTCCACCGGAACACATCTTCATTTTGAAATCCGAATAAACGGAGCTTATTCCGACCCGGAAAAATATATAAGTCCCACGAAATGATTATTGCGGCAAAAATGCGCTTCCTTTTGGAAGCGCATTTTTTAGTGTCTTTTTCCGAAAAGTTCCCGAATACCGATTGCAAGCAAAAAAAGCGCAAAAACCGCCCGAAGAAGGGTTTTATCTATACTATTTGCAATATAATACCCGATAAATACTCCGGGTATTCCAAAAACCATTGAAAAAGCGGCAATTTTCCATTTTACAAAGCCGTTTTTAAGATGCATAAAAAGTGCCGCGGCCGCGGTTGGCAAAAAGAAAACAAGGTTTATCCCCTGTGCGGAAAGCTGTTCGGTTTCAGTGAATGCGGTAAGATACAGCAAAAGAATTCCGCCGCCGCCAATCCCCATTCCGCCGGCAAAACCCGCCAGAAAACCGATTATCAGATCCATTCCGAAACAATCCCCCAAAGCATTCTTGCGGCGGAAAAAGTCACGAACCCGCCGAAAATTTTTCTTAAAACGGTCGGATCGATTTTTTTAAAAACCAGCGGCG
Source organism: Oscillospiraceae bacterium (assembly GCA_045636625.1). Lineage (GTDB taxonomy): Bacteria > Bacillota > Clostridia > Oscillospirales > Ruminococcaceae > UMGS1668. Next base: position 2,457 of record JAZTXW010000115.1, on the reverse strand, counting down.
CCGCAAGCGCCCCGAAAATTCCACCGGGAATAAAACCCGCCGCATCCGAAAAGGATATCCGCCCTTCATAAAAATAAATTCCGGCGGAAACCGCCGAAAGAAAAAACATCATCATAAGCGAAGTCGCCTGGGCTTCTTTTTGCGAAAGCCCGCTTTTTTTAAGAAGCGGAACGGCGGCTGTTCCTCCGCCGGAACCAAAAAGTCCGTTAAGGATCCCGGCGATGCTTCCCGTTGCGGCAATCTCTTTTTTCTTCATCAGAAATCCTCCGATTTTTTATTTTTCGGGAATATTTTTTCCCTTTTTCCGAACAATAAACACAAAATCGAAAAAAGGAGTTTTTTTTAATGGATTTTTCTTCTGATGAATATAAAAAACTCGGCGAAGAGGCTGTTCCGAAAACAAAATGTCTTCGAAATCTTGGCGGCGCGTTCCTGATCGGCGGGGCAATTTGCGCTTTGGGGCAATTTCTGCTGAATTTTTATCTTGATCTGGGTTTGAGCACACCTTCGGCGTCAACCGCGTGCTCAATAACCCTTGTCGGAATTTCCGCGGTGCTCACCGGTCTTGGAATTTATGACAACATCGCAAAATTAGGCGGCGGAGGCACCCTTGTTCCCATAACCGGCTTTGCAAACGCGGTTGTCGCGCCGGCAATGGAATATAAAAGCGAAGGATTCGTGCTCGGATTGGGAGTAAAAATTTTCACCATTGCCGGACCGGTTATCGTTTACGGCGCGCTTGCTTCCGTTGCTTACGGAATTATTTATTGGATTTTGAAAACAATATGACGGCGGATATTTTCCGCAAAAACTACCTTTAAACGGGGTGATCTTTTGGCACATAAAATAGGAAAACAAACTATAATCATAGATTCCGAGGTTGGAATAAAAGCTTCCGCTGCGGTGGGTTCAAAAAAAGAAGGGGAAGGTCCCCTTGGAAAAGATTTTGATATAATCGACGACGATTCCCGCTTCGGCGAAAAAACATGGGAAAAAGCCGAAAGCAAAATGCAGGAGCTTGCCTGCTGGAAGGCGCTTAAAAAATCCGGAGTCGAGATGAATGACATGGATTTTATCTTTGCAGGCGACCTTCTTAACCAATGCACGGCTTCCTCTTTCGGCGCAAGAAGTTCAAAAGTGCCTTATCTCGGGCTTTATGGCGCTTGTTCAACCTTTGCGGAAGCGGTGGGACTTGCGGCGGTTTTTGCGGATTCCGCCGCAAAAAACTGCCTTGCTGTGGCTTCCTCTCATTTTTGCAGCGCGGAAAGGCAATACCGTTTTCCCCTTGAATACGGCGGACAGCGTCCGCCTTCCGCACAATGGACAGCAACCGCCGCCGGCGCCGCGGTTGTTTCTGAAGGCGAAGGAATGCCTTTTATAAAGGCCGTGACCTTCGGCACCATTGAAGATCTTGGCATAAACGACCAGAACAATATGGGCGCGGCGATGGCGCCCGCTGCGGCGGCGACCCTTTCGCAGTTTTTCAGGGACACATACACAGAGCCTTCCGATTATGACCTTATCGTCACCGGCGACCTTGGATACGTGGGTTCAAATCTTATGCTCAGACTTATGGATAAAAGCGGTTTTCCCCTTGGGGACAACTATAACGACTGCGGTCTTATGCTTTATGACCGCGAAAAACAGCAGGTCGAATCCGGCGCTTCCGGATGCGGGTGCTCGGCTTCCGTGCTCAGCGGCCACATTCTTCCTAAACTTCGCGATGGCGTGCTCAAAAGCGTGCTTGCGCTTTCAACCGGCGCTTTAATGAGCCCGACCAGCGTTCAGCAGGGCGAAACCATCCCCGGAATTGCCCATCTTATATGTTTTTCTTCCGAAAAAGGGGGAATTTTCTGATGGAATATCTTAAGGCGTTTATAGTCGGCGGTTTGCTTTGCGCTGTCGGCCAGGTTTTTATCGACAAAACAAAACTTACCCCCGCGCGTATCCTTGTCGGATTTGTTGTGGGCGGCGTTATTCTTTCCGCCCTCGGTCTTTATGAACCGCTTGTTGAATTTGCCGGCGCAGGCGCAACCGTTCCCCTTTCCGGTTTCGGTCATGTTCTTGCGAACGGAGCCCGCATGGCTGTTGTTGACAAAGGTTTTCTCGGCGCGTTCACCGGAGGAATCTCCGCCGCATCCGGAGGAATCACAGCGGCAATTGTTTTTGGATTTATTGCCGCGCTTTTATTCAGACCGAAGGATAAATAAAAACAAAAAAAGACGCCTTCACCGAAAATGGTGAAGGCGTCAATTTATAGAGACTTACAAAAATCAAACGTTAGCTGCGTTGAGCTTTTTGGCAAGAGCGGATTTGCGTCTTGCTGCAGTGTTTTTATGAAGGATACCTTTTGCTGCGGCCTGGTCAACTTTTTTGATTGCAAGGCGGATTGCGGCTTCTCTATCCTCAGCACCGTTAGCGCAAGCGATTTCAGCTTTTTTGATGTTGGTTTTAAGG
>JAZTXW010000114.1:0-20681 GCA_045636625.1 Oscillospiraceae bacterium | reverse complement strand
CCTTCTTCGTCGCCGCGAAGAAGAGGTTTGATGTTAAGAAGGGTTCCGATGGCAGCAGTTGCGCCGGAAATTCTTCCGCCTTTTTTAAGATAGGAAAGATCATCAACTGTAAAGAACTGGCACATATGATTTTTGCGTTCTTCGGTGATGGAAACAACTTCCTCGAAAGATTTTCCTTCTTCAATAAGTTCAGCGGCAGCAATTACCTGCATTCCGATTCCAAGGCCTGCGCCAAGGGAGTTTATAACGGCAATTTTCGCGTCGGGATATTCTTCAAGAATTTCTTCCGCGGCAAGTTCCGCGGCACGGCAAGTTCCGCTGACACCGGCGGAAAGGCCGATATAAACGATGTCATCGCCGTTTTTAACGGCTTCTTCAAAACGTCCGCGGAAGGTTTCGGAGTTTGCCATGGAAGTTTTCATCTCTGCGCCGTTTCTCATGGCATCATAAAAAGCTTTTCCGTCAAAGTCATGGTCAAGGTCGTAAGGGATATTTACCCCATCTCTTGAATAAGCAAGGGGAATTATATTTACGTTATATTTTTTGTTGAGTGCAACCGGAAGGTTGGAAGCAGTATCTGCAAAAAGTTTTATCATTTAATTAATCCTCTCTTTTTTTACCCCAGAAGAAAAGCGCTACCGTTCCGGGACCGGTGTGGCTTCCGATGGTGGTGCCGATATAGTTTACAAGAACTTTTCCGTTAAGTTTGGGGAAAAGTTCCTCAATAAGTTTTGCAACTTCGTTTGCGTCCTCGGAACATGCGGATTGGGAAATATAGCATTTTCCGGAATAATCGTATCCGTCTTCTGCAAATTCTTCCATGCGTTTTACAATTTCGCGGATAACTTTTTTCTTGGTACGGATTTTTGCCCTTGCAATAAGGTGTCCTTCGTTGTCAACGTTGAGAAGCGGGCAGATTCCGAGGATCGTTCCGACGGTGCCTGCGGTTTTGGAAACTCTTCCGCCTTTGATGAAGAATTTGAGATCGGAAGAGAAGAACCAATGGTGAAGGTTAAGTTTGTTTTCTTCTGCCCAGTCTTTGAGTTCGTCAATATCCATTCCGCCGTCACGCAGGTCGGCAAGTTTATCCATCAGAAGTCCGTAACCGGAAGAAGCCGCAAGGGAATCGACAACATAGATTTTTCTTTCGGGGTAGCGTTCTTTTGCAATTCTTGCAGCATTTATTGCGGAGTTGTAGGAACCGGAAATTCCGCTTGAAAGGGTAAGATGAAGGATATCTTTACCTTCGGAAAGGAAGCTTTCGAAATATTCAAGATATTCGGTAACGTTTATCTGGGAAGTCTGAGTATCTTCGCCGGAATCCATTCTCTGATAAAATTCTTCAAAAGGAATGGTCTGGCCAAGGTCGTCGGCATAATCGACGCCGTTGAGTTTATAATGGAAGCAGATGTATTTGATATTTCTTTTTTCAAAATGATCTTTGGAAAGGTCTGCGGTGGAGCAGCAGCTTAAAATGAATTCGGACATTTTTTGTTTCTCCTTTTTTGATTTTGGTTGATGCAGCTATCTTACCCGAAAACAGAAAAAGATTCAACAATTTTGACTATACTCTTCAAAAACAAAAAGTAGAGTCCGGAAAAACGGACTCTACTCAGAGTGGAATGGCTTATTTATGCGATTTTTTGATGCGGAAAGAAAGGAAAACGATAAATTCCGCCGGAATAAGCAAAAGAAGAATTTGCCATGGGTTAAAGTTTATAAAGGTGAGATATGCCGCAATAAAGATGCTTGCAACAAGTCCGTAGATTATATGCCGGTTGTTTTTGCCCTGTTCCCAGACCGAATTCAGCACAAGGAACGTTACAAGAGAAACCGGAAGAGTGTAAATGAATACAAGCCACCAGTTGAACCCGGATATCCAGCCGAGGATATAGATCAAAAAAGCAAGAGTCCATATTCCGAAAAGAACAAGCGTGGTTATAATTTTGCTGTGGAAGTTACGTTCCTCTTTTTTGAATCTTTCGGGCTTTTCCCAGCTGTCGTGGGAACTGAGAAGATAATCGACGGAAACGCCGAAGATTTCGCTCATATTTTTCAAAACATACGCGTCGGGAACAGCTTCGGCTCTTTCCCATTTGGAAACGCTTTTATCGGAATAATTAAGAAGTTCGCCGAGTTCCGCCTGGGTCATTCCCTTGGCGGTGCGGAGATTTATTATATTGCTTGCGGTTATAACTTTTAAATCATCCATTGGCTGTTCACCTCGCTTTTAGATATATTATATACTAAATTTTAAAAAATTTCTATTAACCAAGGAAAAAAAGTTTTGCGGCGGCGGTCATGACAACAAGGAAGATCACGTTTATCAAAGTGAACATAACAAGATATTTTTTTGTCTGTTCCGGATAAAGGATCCTGAATTCGCTGAAAGTGATAAGGCTTGCAAGGGAAGCGATAAGTGTTCCGGTTCCGCCGATGTTTACGCCAAGAAGAAGAGAATGAAAATCTTCCGTAAACTGCGAAAGAAGAATTGCCGAAGGCACGTTGCTTATAAACTGGCAGGAGAAAACAGAAACAAGAAGAGCGTCCTTTGCAAGAAGAGCGGAAAAGAATTCGTTTACGGCATCTATTCTTGCAAGGTTGCCGGAAAAAATGAAGAAAAAGAAGAAGGTTCCGAGAAGGGAATAGTCAACTTCATAAAGAGCATCTTTATCAACAAAGAAAAGAATTACGGGGATAATTGCAAGACCGAGCCAGAAAGGGATTATTCTGAAAACGATAAGAAGAGAGAAGGCGAAAAGAACCATATAGAGAACGGTCTTTTTAACATGGAGCTTTTCGGGAAAATCCTCATGGAAGGAAAGTTTTTCGGGTCTGATGAAGAAACACGCAACGGCAAGCATCGCTATTGCAAGAAGGAAGGGCGGAAGCATAATTGCGGTGAATTCCGCCGTGGGGATTTCGAAGAAAGAATAAAGATAAAGGTTCTGCGGGTTTCCGAACGGGGTGAGCATTCCGCCAAGGTTTGCGGAAATGTTCTGAAGAATGAAAAGATAGGCCATGTATTTGTCGTTCTTCGTTACGGAAAGGGCAAAGTATCCAAGCGGAAGAAAGGTGATAAGCGCCATATCGTTTGCGATTATCATGGAACCGATGAAAGTTATTACAACAAGCAGAAGAAAAAGCCTGCGGAGGTTTCCGGAAAGAAGAACCAGTTTTCTTGCAAGAATGGTGAAGAATTTTACGTTGCCAAGGGCGGAAACGACGGCAAGAGTAAGGAAAAGACAGGCAAGAGTACGCCAGTCGAAATATGAAAGATATTCGTTATCCGGCGGAACAAAAAACGCGGTTACAAAAGCCGCAAGGGCCGCAACGCAGAAAACGGTGTTCTTTTTTATAAAATGAATTGCTTTAGACATAATATTCCCCTTTATTTTTAAAAACAGCTTTTGATATGATACATCTTTTTAAAAGGAATTGCAATAAAAAAAGCCCTGCAAAGCAGGGCTTTTTTTATTCTTTTTCGGATGAAGCGTCTTCGGAAGAAGTTTCGTCTTCCTTTACGTCGCCTTTCGGTGATTCTTCAGGGTTATCAAAATACTGTTTTGCGCCGGAATGAATCGAACCGACCAAAGTTTCCGCGGCGGTAACAGCGTTTATATCCTGGCCTTTTGCGTGTCCGGCGATGATTTCATCGGTGTTATTGAAGAGAGATCGGGTTATTGCAAAAACGTCAGCGGAAGGCATGTTGTTGCGGCAGATAAGCAGAACGTCGATGCAGACCGTTGAAACGGAGTTTTCTGTTCCGTAAACTTCGTTGAGAATCATTCCCTCACGGAAGAAAGGACAGCTGCGTTTGAACGCGGTGGATTGGGTGAGAGAAATAGGAAGAAAACGGATCTCGTGAGTCTGGGAGTATTCAAGGATGTTTGCGCTTGGAAGAGAAGAAACAGCGAAAGCTGCCTGGATGCTTCCGGAATGAAGTCCGTCCATGGCTTCGGAAAAAGTCTGGTATTTAACGGTTATCATGTCGTAAGTAATTCCGTATGCTTCAAGGATCTGTCTTGCGGCGGCTTCGGTCGCTGTGCCGTATTTTCCTACCGCAACGGTTTTTCCGGCAAGTTCCGGAATGGTTTTTATGTCGCTTGAGGCATTTACAACAAACTGTGCATGCTCGGAATAAAGATTTGCAGCAACGGAAATTCCGCGCTGCGGATTTTCCTCATACATCTCCTTGCCTTCAAGCGCATAGTAAAGGATGTCGTTCTGGACAAAGGCGAAATCCGCGTTTCCTTTAAGAAGCATTTCGATATTCTGTACAGAGCCGGAAGTTGTGGTGATGTTCGTGGTGCTTTGGGAATGTTTATCCCAGACAGAGGCAAGACAGGTGCCGAGGGAATAATAGGTTCCGCCGGCTTTTCCGGTTGCAAGCATATATTTTCCGCCGGTTGCGGCTTCGGGGCTTTTTGAGCAGGAACACATTATCAGCATCAAAGTCAAAAGCACCGAAAGTATTCTGATTTTTTTCATTTTTTATTCTCCTTTGATTTTAAGGAAACTGATATAGAGCGATGCGAAAAATTCCTTTGGAATAAAACGGCAAAGGGTTCTTAAATCGCGGTTCTGGTTTTCGGAATTTGCAAGTTCAAGCCAAAGACCGACAAGATAGGCAACAATATCGCGGCTGTCGATGGAATTTATCTGACCGAGCTTATAATTGAGGGGTTTTGGGGTGTTAAAAAGGTTTGCCATGGGCTTTTCGTCTTTTTCTTCAAAAGGAGCAAGTTTCCGGAGAATTTCTTTTACGAAGTCTTTGCGGGTATAAATTGCTGTGGGGTCAACAAAGAAAAGTTCCGCAGCGGTTTCCGCACAAACTGTTGCAAGGTTTTTATGCATAAGCCCGAAACGTTCCTTGCGTTTTTCGGAAAGACCTTTTACAGCAAGGGATTTATAGAACTGGGATTTTTCGCTTGGGGCTACAGCGCCGCATTTTGCAAGCATATCAACACAGAATTTTTCAAATTCGTTCTGCATTTTTTCGCTTTCGCCTTTTTCAAAAGTGTAGCAGGTGCCGTCAAGTTTTCCAAAGCTGCGCATGGTATCGTTATATCCCAGCGCCATGTTCCGCTTTGCGATTTCCGGAACGAATTCCATCATCGGACCGAGATCAAAACGGGGACGGATCACCCGGACGGGATAATCGGTTTCGTATTTTGCTTCAAGCCCGCTTGCGCAAAGGTTTGCGCCGATGATATCTTCCGCACCCATATCAAGAGCGAGGTTGATGGGGAAGTTGTCGCTGTAACCGCCGTCAACATATTTCTTGCCGGCAATTTCTTTCGGTTCCATGGAAGGATATACCGTTGAGGAAGCGAGGAGATAATCCCCAAGCATTCCGTAGGGAATCTCTTTAAGGGTCACCGGGTGTGTTTTCATATTGGGATATTCGGAACACATTATTCCGAATTCGATTCCGCTTTCTCTTAGGCGCTTTTCGTCAAGATATTTTGAAATAAGTTCGCCAAGGGGAAAAGGATCCATTTTTACGTTTACCGCGTTTTCGGTTAAATCGCCAAGGAAGTTTTTAAGCGCACCGACGATCCCTTCTGTATCGATAACTTCGGAAAGAGGGCTTGGTGAAGTTTCGATTATATCGGGAGTCTTAATGGTGTTCCACATCTCGAGCCCGCTTTCATAAAGCCCGCTTGCCATCATTGCGCCGTTGAGCGCACCGACGGAAGAACCGGTAACGATCTGAAAATCAATTTCCAATTCCCTGATCGCGCGCCAGAAACCGAAATGATAAGAACCCTTTGCGCCGCCGCCGGCAAGAACTATTGCTCTTTTCATGGAATACCTCCTTAGCTTAAATGTTACTGTATTTATTCTATTATAAATTTATGAACATTTCAATTATTATATGAAAGATTTGGACGAATTATGTAGAAAATAAATCTCGAATATAATATTTTAAATTATATAAAATGACAAAATGTGACCCGCTGTGACAACAAATTGTATAAAATAGTAATAAAATTACGAATTGTATTTGAATTTGGCTTTACATGTCGCTTTTTTGGTGATAAACTTGTTTCAGTGGATGAACAGGAAAAAAACAGTAAAAAGGCGGTGACTTAAGATGGTGGTTCTTGTTTTCGGGGCTTCTCATGTGGGGAAAACCCTGCTTGCGCAAAAAATTCTTGAAAAATATAAGTTCACTTATCTTTCCATAGACCATCTTAAAATGGGTCTTATCCGAAGCAAAAACACAAACCTGACTCCGGAAGACGACGAACAGCTTACGGAATATCTTTGGCCTATAGTTCGGGAAATTATCAAAACCGCCATCGAAAATAATCAGAATCTTACAGTCGAAGGATGCTATATTCCTTTTGATTGGGAAAAAGATTTTGATGCGAAATATCTTGAAAATATAAAAGCATATTGTCTTGTCATGACGGAAAATTATATCCGGAATAATTTTGGCAGCATCATTGAAAACGGAAACGCCATCGAAAAAAGGCTTTATGATTCCGTTGATATGGAAGAACTTATTGCGGAAAATAAGCGCAATCTTTTGCTTTGCAAAGAATACGGAACAGACTGTATAGTTATTGATAATGAATATAAGGTAGATATAAATTTATAAACAAAGGGAAGCTCGGTTAAGAGCTTCCCTTTGTTTTGTCGATCCGGCTGACCGGGATTTTTATTTTACGGAAAAACTTTGTTTTACGATATTTTCGATTATTTTTACAGGAAGTTCTTTATCGTACGGAAGATAGATCGCATTTTTATTTATTGTAATTTCAGTCAGCTGCGGCTTAAAAATTTCCAGAACATCGGAACTTACGTAAAGGCTTATGTGCTTTTTACAGGCGGCGAAACATATTGAAAACCCATCTTTTTTATAGGTAGGCATGCTCCAGGATATTCCTTCGGATATTTCCGGAACACAGCGCTTGATGATGTTTCTCAGTTCTGTAATATGCGTCCTTGCTTCCGGGATCTGTAATTCCACATATTCATCCGCGCTTTCGGGTGCCTTGCCGCAATAATGTCCCTGATTTGTTTTTTTGAATTCCCTTTTGCATTTCGGGCATGTCCACATAAGAATTCCTCCGGAGATTAAGATTCACAGCTTTGTTTAATTATAACAGAAAAAACGATTTCTGCAAACCGATGCATAATGAGAAAATTTTCACCTTGTAATTATATTTAAAAAATGCTAAAATTAATATGTATAATCATGACCGCTTGAAACAGGAGGTTTTGCCCAATGAGCGATAATTTAAGACCCCTTTCTTTCGAAAAACTGATGGGACTTCTTATAGAGGAACATAACGCAACAGGAAGCATTTTCGGAATAAAGGATTTTTATAAAGCAGGAAGAGCAAGACTTCCGATTTTCGGAATGAGGATTGAAAACCCGGTCGGTCCGGCTGCGGGTCCTGTTACCCAGACCGCCCAGGGAATAATCGCCGCTTATCTTTCCGGTGCAAGATTTTTTGAACTTAAAACCGTTTATCCGGAAAACGAAAAATCTCAGAAACCAAGCGCTTCCATCGGCGACAGAACTTTTTCTTCCGAAAATCCTTCGGAACTTTCCGTTGCGGAAGCATTCGGCGAATACATAAAAGCATGGTACGCAATAAAACTTATCAGCACGGCTTTTGAACTTGGCGTTCCGGAAGGCTTTGTTTTCAACATGTCTGTTGGCGGAAGCCTTGAGGATCTTAAATCCGAAAAGATGAACAGTTTCATTGAAGGACTTAAATCCGCAGAATATACTCCTGTCTGGCGCGAATGCGAAAACTGGGCAAGAGCGCATATGGACGAACTGGACGGTGTTGACAATACATATATCTCAGATATCAGCCCGAGAGTCTGTTCTTCCGCTGTTTTTGTTCCCAGGGAAGGCCTTTCCGCTTCTGAAATCGAAGAAGCTGCCGAATATCTTGTTACTGAAAAGAAACTCCATACCTTTGTAAGAATAAGCCCGGATCTTCTCGGATATTATACCATCCGCGGAATCCTTGATATCAATGGATATGACGATATTGAAATCAGCAAGGAACGAATGGAGAGAGGCGCGCTTTATGATGACCTCAAGCCTGCGTTCCTCCGCCTTCAGAACAAAGCGGATATGAACCGCCTTGAATTCGGTGTAAAAGTCTGTGACGGACTTATTGTTGAAAAAGCGAAAGAAACTCCGGTTGAAAACGGACGCCTTACGGGAAGAGCGCTTTTCCCTATTGCGTTTTCCCTTGCGGAAAAAATCGCCAACGATTTTGGCGGAGGACTCAGAATCTGTTTTGCAGGCGGTGCTGATTATTTTACCGCATCAAAACTTTTCAACGCGGGAATCTGGCCGGTTACAGTTGTTTCCGACATAATCAGACCCGGCGGTTTAAGAAGATTCAAACAGCTTGCTGATGACGTTTCAAAATGCGATTACGCCCAGTTCTCCGGAATCCTCACTTCCGACCTTCCGGATATTGAAAAAGACGTCTATTCCGGCGGAAGATATAAAAATATCCCCGGGGCAAAACCTAAAAAAGCTGAAGGACCGATTCCGCATATAAACTGCACAAAGGCACAGTGCCGTGCGGTCTGCCCTCTCGGTGCGGATATTCCCCTTGTTATGCGCCTTATTAAAAACGGAAGAAGCCTTGACGCGCTTCGCGTTATCTTCGAGCGCAACCCGATGCCTTTTACCGTTGAAACTCTTTGCAGTCATCCTTGCATGGACGGCTGTTCCAGAAGATTCTATGAATGCCCGCTTAACATAAAGAGCGAAAATTACCAGGCAGCCAAAAACGCCTGTTTCGATCTTCTTGATGAAACCCAGCTTAAATCCGGAGCGGGAGCAAAAGTCGCGGTTGTGGGCTGCGGACCTGCGGGACTTTCCACCGCTTGCTTCCTTGCAAGACAGGGAGCAAAGGTCACTATTTTTGATAAAGAATACCGTCCCGGCGGCGCCGTTACCAAATATATTCCGAAATTCAGAATTGAAGATTCCGATATCGAATGGGACGCAACCCTTATCCAGGCTCTTGGAATCGAAATGGAACTTGGAGTTGAGGTAACTTCTCTTCGTGAACTCCGTGAACAGGGATTTGAAAAAATCGTTCTTGCAATCGGAGCGGGAAAACAGAAGAACCTCAAATTTGCTTTCGGCAAAAATATTTCCGCTCTTGAATTCCTTGCGGATTACAAACGCAAACCCGAGGAACTTGAGGAAACCGTTATGGGCAATGTTGTGGTAATAGGCGGAGGACATTCCGCAGTTGCGGCAGCAAGATGCGCCAAAAAACTTTCCTCCGTCGACAGAGTAACCATTGTTTTCGATAAACCGGAAAGCGAAATGGAAGCTTCCATGGACGAGATACTCGCCATGAAGAAGGAAGGAATTTTTGTTGCGCCGAATCTTATCCCAAGCGGCGTAAGAAGCGGACAGCTTCTCTGTCACGTTTCCGAACTTGGCGAACCGGACGAAAAAACCGGTATAAGACCGGTTATCGATACCGGCGCAAAAGACAAAATTCCGGCCGATATTGCAATAAACGCAACAGGCGAAGAGGTTGACGATACTCTTTGCGAGGAAATTGACAGCGCAACATATCTTGTTGGTAACGCAAATTTCGGAAAAACCGAAGATATTGCAAAAGTTATTGCGGATGCACAGCGCCTTTGCAAAAAAATCGCCCACAGCCATTACGATAAATACGTTCCGGACAACGAGAACGAGGACAGATCTTTCCTTGAAAAACGCGGAAAACTCTGTGCGGACTGCAAAAAATGCGCCGAAGGCGAACGCTGCCTTGAATGCGACAGCGTTTGCGAATTCTGTGCGGAAGTTTGTCCGAACCGCGCAAACTGGGTAATAAAACTTTCCGACGGCAGCAGACAAATACTCCACGTAAACGATTTCTGTGACGAATGCGGAATCTGTGAAGGAAGCTGCCCCTATGACGGAAAACCCTATAAAGAAAAATTCACCCTTTTCCTCGACGAGGAAGATTTTAAAAAGAGCGAAAACGACGGATTCTACGTAACCGGCGAGGCAAACAACTGCAGGTTCAGATATGACGGAAAAGTGTTCAAATATGACCCGATAAACGGCCCGATGGGCACGATTCCGGACGAAATCCGCGAGATGTGCGGTATTGTAATGAAGCGTTTTCCGCGACTTCTTAAAGTCTGGTAAACCGCATAAATAAGCCAAAAAACGGACTTTTATCCGTCTTAAAAACCTTTTAAATCCAATAAAAAACCGTAAAAAAACGGGCAGGGTAGGGGAAACCCCTATTCTGCCCGTTTTTTAGTATAATCGTGTGGCACACAGTATTTTATTTTTAAAACCATTGGAATTGACAATAAAGTAAAATAAAAATGATTTTAAATTACTTTGATGTTTTTTTAAATTATTTTAAAAATATTTTTAATTTACTATTGACAACAAAGTATGATATACAGTATAATCCAAAGTAGATAATAAAAAGAAAAAACGGAAACAAATTTTGCGGTAAAAAACTGGTTTTTGTTTCCGGAAAAAAGCAGAAAAAGCGAAAAAACAGTTAGTTTTTTTGCTGGATAGGATATCAAAAAATGGCTTGAATAAGCCAAAAAATCTGTTTTATTCAGGAGGTGGGGGAATTTGAGCGATGACGAAATTATTTCCGGTTTTGTGTCGGAACTTCGCCGAGGAACAGTCGTTCTCGGCGTCCTGAATCAGCTTTCCTCACCTAAATACGGCTACTCTCTGGGCCAGGAATTGACCGAAAAAGGGGTGCCGGTGGACGGAAATACGCTCTATCCGCTTTTGCGAAGGCTTGAAAGCCAGGGACTTTTGAAAAGCGAATGGGATATGTCCGAAGGAAAGCCCAGAAAATACTATGTTCGTACCGCAAAAGGCACAAAAATCAACGCCCAGCTGCGTGATTACTGGATCGAAACCGTTGTGAATATTTCTACTTTAATGAAGGAAGAATAAATATGGATAAATTTAGAGAAAAAGAAGAAATCCGCGAAAACGAGGCGGACAAAGATAAAATCTGCGGAAGAAACGCGGTAATTGAGGCAATCAAATCCGGAAGAGAGATCGACAGGATAATGGTTGCAAAAGGCGCTACCAACCTCGGCAAACTTTACGCAATGGCAAAAGATGCCGGAATCCCCGTAAAAGAAGTTGCGCCGGTTAAAATCGATGAACTTGCCGCAGGCGCAAATGCCCAGGGCGTTCTTGCAATGGCTGCGGCACATAAATACGCAACCGTTGACGAAATTTTTGCCCTTGCGGAAGAACGCGGCGAACCGCCTTTCATCATTATTGCGGACGGACTTGAGGACGGACACAATCTCGGCGCAGTTATAAGAACCGCGGAATGCTGCGGAGCGCACGGCGTTATTATTCCGAAACGCAGAAGCGTTGGTCTCAACTATGTTGTCGCAAAAACTTCCGTCGGCGCGGTCGAATATGTTCCGGTTGCAAGAGTTACAAATATCGCGAGAACTATTGACGAACTCAAGGAGCGCGGAGTATGGATCTTCGGCGCAGATATGGATGGCGAGCCTCTTTGGTCCGCCGATCTTTCCGGTTCCATCGGACTTGTTCTTGGAGCGGAAGGCGAAGGAGTAAGCCGCCTTGTTAAAGAAAAATGTGATTTTGTCGTTTCGCTTCCGATGCGCGGAAAGATAGAATCCCTCAATGCTTCCGTTGCGGCTTCTGTAATGATGTACGAAGTTACAAGACAGCGCCTTGGAATCAAAGCAAGATAATTCTTTCTTACAATTAAAATAAAGGGGAAGGGGAACGAAATGGCAGGAAACAACTATTCGGTTGATGATATCCTTGCGGAGATCAGACGAAAAAAAGAAAACGGTGCCGGTTCAGCCGAATCTCCGGTAAAAAACGATTCTCCGGCACAAAGCGGCGATTTTTTTGAGATGCGTCAGAAAAATACCCAGCCTGAAGAACCGAAGGAACCGGAAACACCGACTTATACCAAAAAATTCAAGGATGAACCCATTACCACAAGAACGATTCAGGTAGATGACACTCTTTCGCAGTATTTCGGTGCGGCAACCTGGAAGAATGAAAAGAAATCCAAAAAGCAAAAAGAGGAAAGCATTTCCGCAAAGGTTACAACCGTTCCGGCCCACGATAACGCCGTAAAGGAAAAAATAAACGGATTTGTTCCGAAAGATTTTACAATTCATTCTGAGAAACAGCTTATAGAAGCTGAAAAAAAGGCTGTCGCTGCAGAAAAAAGCACCGCTGAAGAAGAAATCAAACCTGCCGCGGAAAAGAAAATCCCGGAAGCAGGCATTTCCGGTTTTGGTGCGGCAAAGGAAGCAAAAGAAAATACCGACCTTACAAGTTCTGACAACCACGATCTTTACAGAGAATTTATTGATAAAAGACACGATAAAGTCAGCGAGTTTATGAGAAACGTTGTGGAGCATACCGATCAGGAAATACATATTCCCGAGATCCCGGCTCCGGAACCTGTAAAAAACAAATTCTCCGATCAGAGCAACGAGGAAATTGCAAAAAAACTTATGCAGGATATGCATGAGCCGGAAGAAGACGATGATCCGGACGATTATGAAAACGAATCCCAGAAGGAAGCGGTTGAGAAAAATCTTTCCGCCCAATTTGTCGGACTTATTATCAGAAGCGTTATAATCTTTGTTCTTTTCCTTGCAAGCCTTGCGTTCTGTCTTTCACCGATGCTTGGATATTCTCTTCCGGATGCAGTTTCTTTTGAAAATTCCGGAATCGTATTCCCGGTGATCAACCTTGCGATAGTTTGTCTTGCGGCGCTTACCTGTCATGTTGCAGTAGGCGGAGGACTTATCTCTCTTATGAGATTCCGCGCGGGTAACGATACTTTCGCAACCTGCTCCGTAATCGGTTCGGCAGCTATCGGCGTTGCGTTCATTGCGGATCCTTCCGCAATGAGCCCCGGCGGAGAAAACCTTTTCTTCCCGATAACGGTTCTTGGACTTTTCTTCAACACCATAGGAAAACTTCTTTCCTCCGCAAGAATAAAAAACAACTTTGAAGTTCTTACCACCGGAAAGAAAAAATCTGCCCTTCTTCCTGTCCGCAACAAGGAACTTGCAAGAGAGCTTACCGGACAAAGGGACGAAACCCCGAGATTCTGCACAAGCGCAAAAGCAAAATTCTTCACCAGATTCCTCGAACTTTCCTATCGTGACGATGCAACCGAAAGCATTGCAAGAATCGTATCCCCGATAGTTTTCCTTTGTTCGATTCTCGTCGGCGTAATTGCGTTCCTTCTTACAGGAAGAGTTATAGACGCCGTGACCGGATTTGCGGCAGTCCTTTGCGTTGCTTCTCCTTTTTCCGCAACCATTGCCGGAGCACTTCCTGTATTCCGTTCCTGCGGCGCACTCAATGAAAACGGAAGCATGATGGCCGGCGGATATACCGCAGAAACTTTTGCCGAAACAGATTCTGTTCTTCTTGATATTGAACAGCTTTTCCCGGAAGGAAGCATTGTTCTTCACGGAATAAAAACTTTTGCACAGGGAAGGATCGACGAAGCGATACTTGATGCGGCTTCCGTTATCTGCAGCACAAGAAGCACCCTTGGCAGCATTTTTATCAATGTTGTTCAGGGCGATAAAAAACTTCTTAAACCTGTTGATTCGATCATCTATGAGGACGGAATGGGACTTTCCGCCTGGGTCGGCGGAAAACGCGTTCTCATCGGCAACCGTGAACTTATGATAAACCACGGAATAGATATTCCTTCACATGATTACGAAAACAAATACGTAGGAAGCGGAAAGAATATTCTTTATCTTGCAAACAGCGGAGAACTTACCGCAATGTTTGTTCTCAGCTATCATGCGGATAAAGAAGTTTACCACTCCCTTGGAATCATGGCAGAGCGTGGAGTCCGCCTTGTAATAAACTGCAGCGACCCCAACATCACCACAAAGAAACTCAGCGAGCTTTTCGGATATCCTGAAAGCCAGATGAATCTTCTTTCTTCCAAATATCAGCAGAAATGTGCTGAACTTACAGAGGAACGCGAAAATGCTCCGGCGGCAGCAGTTTATGACGGAAGCCTCTTTGCGCTTTCTGATCTTCTCAACTGCTGCGGAATCATCAGACAGTCCTCCTTTGCGGCTGCTCTGCTTGAAATGATAGGAATAATCCTCGGTTTTGTTCTTGTAACGCTTTTCCTCTTCACCGGAAATATAAGAAGCCTTGCCATGTATATCCTTATGGCGTTCCAGATGTTCTGGCTTGCGGCAATAACAATCGTTGTTATGCTGCGCAAACGAATCTGATCATAACTTTACTTTTTATATCTTTTTCCTTTCCAAAGCGATAAAGCTCCGCAGCATCCGCAGGCTGCGGAGCTTTATCGCTTATTCGGGTCCTTTTTTGAATAAAATATTCCAAAAGGTCATAAAATAAGTTTTATGAAAATATTGCATCGCGGAATAAAATAGTATATTATATATTATGAATAGATATGTACTTAAATAAAAAACGCTTTTTTGCGTAAACATAAATCAAGTTTTTTAAGAAAAGGAGGCAGCTGCTTTGCTTACAGAAGAACGCAATCTTTGTATGGGATGCATGTCCGTACTTGATGAAAACGGAAAATGCCGCTGCGGATATGACGAGGACGCACCTACCGATGAGGCTTGCATGCCCGCAAGAACCGTTGTGGGCGGAAAATATATAGTCGGCAGAATGATCAGAAGAAACGGCGAAAGTATTATATATATCGGTTTCGATAAAGAAAATGAGGAAAAGATATTCATTCAGGAATATCTTCCCGGAAAAATCGCAAAAAGAAGTGACCTTACCGGAGAAATTGTCCCTTTCCAGGGTTTTGAGGCACAGTATAAAACCCATATGGCGGATTTTTATGATCTTTTTGATTCCCTTCGCGAATTCCGCCATACGGAATATCTTATGCCCGTAACAAACGTTTTTTATGCAAACAACACTGTTTATGCGGTTTATAAATATATAAAAACCATTTCTTACGGAGATTACCTCAGCCACAACGGCGGTGAGTTCACATGGCCGCAGGTGAAAAAACTTTTTATGCCGCTTTTTACAACTCTTACATATCTCCACGGAAAAGGTTTTGTCCACAGAGGAATCTCTCCCGAAAGCATTCGTGTCAATGCGAAAGGCCAGCTTCTTCTTTGCGGATTCGGAACAGCGGCGCTTTATTCCAAAGGTTCGTTTGTTGAACCGGATCTTTCTTCCGGATATTCCGCACCGGAACAGTACGTTTCCGGAAGCTGGTCGGGAGAATGGACAGACGTTTATTCGGTGGCGGCGGTGCTTTATAAATCTCTTACCGGAACTCTTCCGGTCAATGCGGAATCCAGAAGGGAAAAAGACAGCCTCTGCGCTCCGGAGGAACTGAACTTTAACCTTTCTTCCGAGGTTTCCGACGCGATCATGAACGCAATGACACTGAATGCGGAATACCGCACAAGATCCATTGATGAATTCACTGCTGAATTGCTTGAATCCGCAAGTTCCAACACAAAACTTTTCGGAGCGGAGGAAGAAGCAAAAATCAAACAGGCTGAGGAATATTTTCCCGAGGAAGAAAAAATCGTTCACGAAAAAAGAAAAGTCCGCCTTCCGTGGGGACTTATCGCAACCTTTATCGCAATGGCGATTCTTCTCGGTCTTGTGGCGTTCCTTTTCAGGTTTACCGAAATTCTCGGTTTTGGAAACAGACCGAGCGACGAGAATCCTTCTTCTCAGGAAAGCGAATATGAAGACACGGAAGAAGACGGATATGCCATTGCGGTTCCAAACTTTATCGGAAGAATGAAAACCGACGTTGAAAACAACCCGCAGTATGAGAATTTTGTTCTTATTTTTGAGGAAGAAAACAACAACCAGTATGTTGCGGGAATGATTTTTGACCAGTCGATAAAATACCGCACAGAGGTTGAAAAAGGAACCGAAATTATCATCAAAGTCAGCAAGGGACCCGAAAAAGTAATAATGCCCCAGTGCGTAGGAAGAAACGTTGACGAAGTCACTCTTGAACTTTCCGAGCTTGGAATCAGCTTCCAGCTTGTTCCCAACTACAGTTCCGAGCATGAATACAACGTTGTATATGATCAGTCTGTTGAAGCGGAAACCGAAGTTACAAAAGGCGACAGAATCGGAAAAGTATATATCTACTACGGCGCTCTTGAAAGCGGCGGAAGCCATTTTGGCGGATCCGAAGAGGAAAGAGAACCGGAAGGCAGCGGATTTTACAGCTGATAAAACAAAATAAAAAAAGCCGTGCTCGGTTTGAGCACGGCTTTTGATTTTTTGAGCACGGTGTTTTTAATTGTTTTCAAGCGAAGAACGCATTATTTGTGCGGCCTTTTCAGAAAGTTCCGCTGTTCCGGAGGAGGAAACTTCCTCTGCGGAAATAACTTCGCAGATGCGAAGAGTTATATGCGTGCGTCTGAAAGGCGCATTTTTATGAACAAGATTGGTGTTGTCAACGGTTGTGATAACGAGAGGAGCGCCGGATTTTGTGGCGATTTTGAAAGAACCCGCATGAAAAGGAAGCATTTCACCGTCCCTTGCCCTTGTTCCTTCAGGATAAATTGCCATTGAACATACGTCATTGGATATGTTTTCGGCGGCGGCGTTTATGGATTTGACGGCGTTTCTTGCGCTTTCGCGGTCAATAGCAATGCAGCAGATCCTGTGCATGAATTTGTTTATTACCGGAAGGCGGAAGTTTTCAGGTTTTGTGATGAAACCGATTTCATATTTTCCGAGATAAGCAAGAGTTACAACCGGGTCGAACATTGATTTATGGTTCTGAATAAGAACAAAGCGTCCTTCGGGGATCTTTTCCTCGCCCTCGATTTTTACTTTTACGTTGCAGGCGGAAAGGGCGATTTGAAGGATAAAAGAGACCACAGAGTTATAAAATTTATTGAACTTTTTGTTGGGTTCTTCAAGATTGACAAAAAGCGAAAGCATGACAAGAAAAGCAACAAAACAAAAAGCCGCAATAACAGTATATTCAACCGCATAGATTATTCCGGCAAGAAGAACGTTTGCACTGTAAGGTTTGTTTATAAGAAGATCGATGACGGAAAGGACTATTCCTATAAAAGGAAAAATAAAAACCATTATAGCACCTCATAAAAAATTGTGTATTATATTATTTTACTATATTTCAGAAAAAGTTCAAGGTATTTTGCGTCAAAATATATTTAATACAGCTTTTGCGGCAAAAAGAACAATTCTGTTGACTTTGGGACGGAAAAGTGGTATTTTATAAATGTATAAATATGTCTTTTTGGGGGTGTTCCCGTGGCGGTACACGAAGTACATATCGTAAAGGCGGAAAAAGCAAAAATCGAAGAATACAAACGTATTTTTGACGATTCAAAACTCTACAGACATTACGGCGAAAACGTATATGACTGGATGGGCAGCGCGCTTGCCAACGACGAAGTCTGGATTGCGGAAGACCGCAACGGCGAAGCTGTCGGATTTATGTGGATGCAGATCGAAAGTGTTTATGCAAATATGCCCTATCTTGCGCTTCTCGGAGTACGCAGGGATTACCGTTCCCACGGTATCGGACAGATGCTTCTTAAATATTTTATCGAAAGTTATGAATCTAAAGGATACGACCGCGGATTTATTGCCGTAAACGATTTTAACCCCCTTGCAAGAAGACTTTACGAGGATATGGGCTTCCATAAATTCATGCAGATGCCCGAAAGCCTTGACCCGAGCCACAATCTCTATCTTCTTATGAGAAAGACCCCGAAACACAACAGCAACGTTTAAAATACAGAGTTTTTTTGAACAACCGAATGGAGGATTATTATGAGCTATCATCGCGAAGCACAGTATATGGCAAACATGATCGAAATCGTTAAAGCCGACCCTGCAAAAAAAGAAGATTACAAACGCATTTTTGAAAACAGCCAGCTTTATAACCATTATTTCAAAAAGACCGACCTTCTTGACAAATGCCTTACCGAAGCCCTTAAAGCGGGACGCGCATACGTCGCGGTTGACCGCAAAGGCGAAGCAGTAGGCTATATGAGCATGAACCCTTCCGATCCCATGGTCGACGGCCTTCCTTGCCTTACTCTTCTTGGCGTTAAAGATACCCAGCGCGGAAGAGGTATCGGCCAGATGCTTCTTGCATTCTATATCGGCGTTATGACTCAGCTCGGTTTCAAAGAATGTGCTCTTGTTGTAAACGATTGGAACCCCAGAGCAAGAAAACTCTATGACTCCCTTGGATTCAAACTTCGCAGAAGTTATGAAGACCAGATAATCGGCGGCTGGATGAACCATATCCTTGTAAAAAAACTCTGATAAACGAAAACGCAAAGGCACCGCAAAGCGGTGCCTTTTTTTGTTTTGCTTGCTTATTTTTCGTTAAACATATATAATATAAAAAGAGTCCCAAATATTAAGAGGAGATGATTCCCAATGAATAAAAAACTTTTTGATTTTATCGAAAAAAGCCCGACTCCCTTTCACGCGGTGAAAACCGTTTGCGAAACCCTTAAAGAAAAAGGATATTCCGAACTTTGCGAAAGCGGAAAATGGGATCTTGAGGCCGGAAAAGGTTATTACGTCACCAGAAACGGTTCTTCCGTGATCGCTTTCCGTATTCCGGAGGGCGATTTTTCAGGATTTATGCTTACGGCTTCGCATTGCGACAGCCCTTGCTTCAAAATCAAGGAAAATCCGGAACTTGCGGACAGCTATTATGTCAGACTTTCCACCGAAGGTTACGGCGGAATGCTTTGTTCAACCTGGATGGACAGACCTCTTGCTGTTGCGGGAAGAATTACCGTCCGCACCGAAAAAGGAATCTCCGTCCGTCTTGTTGACACAAAGGAACCCTGCGCAATTATTCCGAACGTTGCAATTCACATGAACCGCGAAGCAAACAAGGGAATGAACTATAACCCCGCTGTGGATATGATCCCGCTTTTTGCCGAAGGCGAAGCAAAAGATTCCTTCCGCGCATTTATTGCAAAGACTGCCGGCTGTGATGAAAAAGATATGCTTACCACCGACCTTATTGTATATAATCCCCAGAAAGGAACCGAGTGGAACGGATTTATTTCCGCACCGCGCCTTGATGACCTTCAGTGCGCTTTCGGAGCACTTGAAGCATTCACTACCGCGGAAAAAGCAGAAAATCTTCCGGTTTACTGCGTTTTTGATAATGAAGAAGTCGGAAGCCAGACAAAACAGGGCGCAGCTTCAACCTTTATTGCCGCAGTTCTTGAAAGAATAAGCGAAAGCCTTGGACTTTCTTCTTCCGAACATTACGGAAAAATTGCGAACAGCTTCATGCTTTCCTGCGATAACGCCCATGCAGTGCACCCGAACCACCCGGAATATCAGGACAAAAATCATTCAACCTACATGAACAAAGGTATTGTAGTAAAATATAATGCAAACCAGCGCTATACTTCCGATGCGGTTTCCGCGGCGATTTTTGCGCTTGTCTGTGAAGAAGCCGGCGTTCCGTTCCAGCGCTATGCAAACCGCGCAGACATGGCCGGCGGTTCAACCCTTGGAAATATCGCAAACACCCAGGTTTCTCTCAACACAGTCGATATCGGTCTTCCCCAGCTTGCAATGCATTCTTCTTACGAAACCGCAGGCGCAAAAGACACCGAATATTTTGTAAAAGCTCTCAGATGCTTCTATGGAAAAACCCTTTTTATGGAAAGCGACGGAGAATATAAATTCTGATTATATGTAAAATAAAGCCCCCGTGCACAAATGACCAGGGGGGTCTTCTTTTGCCTTCCCCATGAGGGGAAGGTGGATTTTCGCTTATTTTACAAACGAAAAGACGGATGAGGTGTTTTTATATTGATATTTCCGTTTGTAAGTGATAAAATAAACTTGCGACGCAATTTCATATTTTTTCAAACAAAGTGGTGTGTTTTTTTATCTTCTGATAAAAATGCACGCTCTATTTTCGCATACCGCTTTGTTTGTGTAGTGAAATTGTGTCGCAGCAATCGGAGCTTGCGTTTTTTGGTGCGCGGCTTCGGCTGCGCACTTTTTTAATTTCAGGAGGAAGGTAAAATGAAAAAAATTCTGGTAGTTATTCTTGCGGCGGTTATGCTATTTACTTTTGTCGGTTGTGGAAAAACAATTAAGCTGACAAAAGAAAATTATGAAACATATTTAAAAATCAATACTTCAAAATACATGGATAATCATGAGTTTTTAACATACGAATCAAGACACAATATTCCTGGTTATCCAGATGTGTTCGGTGTTTATGAAAAATGCAATCTTACAGTTTATTCAGAAGGCGTATCTCAAAATTTCAATTATAATGAGGTCAAAATCAAAGCGAAGATTACTGTGGAGTATCTTAAAGTCGGAGATAATGATGCAGAATATTCAGTTGATCATTATATTGATCCTTTTCTTGATGGATACGGAACAGAAACATACATAGTTGAATTGAATGCAGATATTTCCGGTTGTTGCGAATCTGAAGCATTTGAGCTTGATTTCGGAGATTTTTATTCTTTTTATGAAGCGGTTTCAACAGAAATAGAAATACTTGAAATCTCCGGAACGGTTACACCCGTTTAATTATTATTTTGGCAAATCATTAAAAAAAGAGAGCCTTTATTTTTTGTTATATAACCATGCGGACATTATCCGTCCC